>JAAXZZ010000243.1 GCA_012719655.1 Gammaproteobacteria bacterium
ATCGGGTATTACAGTCAGCTAAGGCCGCATAAACACAATGGTGGCATGAGCCCAAATAAAGCTGAGGAAAATTACTGGATTAACTATAAGTCGGTGGCCAGTTTTACTTGACCACTACAATACAGATATTTTCAGGTATTTCCATTTTTCTCTAGAAATACCATTGTTATGATCGAGATTCTCTGAAAACAGCTTCTTTGCCTTAATGTTTACTTCTCTGTACCCCATCCCAAATCCAAAAGCGACCGTTTCTTCAGCCCCTTCAATTTGCAGCCTTCCATTTCCTGTATGAATATTTAGTCTTGTCACAATGATTTTAAGGTCGTACTTTTCATCACTCTGCTTGGCCTGAAGCACCTTAGCTGTATTACGATCAAATTTGGCTATGACTGTTTGTGAATCTCGACTCTTTCTATACCTAACTTTTATATCGTGATTAAACTTAGTGGAAATCTCATGAATATTTTCTAATGAGGATACCCTGAGTTGCTTTACCAGTTCTTCAGCCTTATCGCCGAGATCATCTACAACCTTTTGTGCCTTAGATGACAGCGGATTTGATTCTTTATAGAGTGATTCACTAATAAAGTATGCAATTAATTCAATAAATGCAGGACGCCCTATTCGGCTTAGCTTCTTGAGGATGTCGGGGTCATATATATCGATGCTAAAGATATGGCCATATGACCCCTTAAAGCTTTTTTTAAGTGACGTTCTCACCTTGCTCTTATGTGTTTGCCTTTTCGGGATATTCCCAGTAAGAATCGTTTCTGCCGTACACCTAACCGCATCAGATACACCCTGCATCGAATCTAGACCTGCTTTCATATCCACAGAGTCTTCGTCCGTCTCTATAACTTAATCAATATGTATCGTCATATTCTTCTAGTTTTTCCATGTATTGGTATCGCATAACGCCCGCCACACGGGCGAGCAACTTGTTGCGAGTCAGCGCCGCAGGCGCGATGTGCTGGCGCTTGTTATGGCTTTCAAGTATTGCTTGTAAGTGAAGCATGCTCGACAAGCTCAGCATTTATAAAAGCAGAAATCATTGCACGATAAACAGCCTCAACCACATCGGGATTAGCATCCAGTTCATGAGCAAGCGTTCGAACTTTAGAGATTACCTGCTCAACTCTCTGCGGCGCCTTAACGTCATCGGTGGATTTCTTGAAACGCGCTGCCTGCATGACGAAGCCACCGCGCTCAGCGATTATAGCTACGATCTTGCGATCAATTACGTCGATGTTCGAGCGAACCTCCTCAAGAGAACTGCAAGTTACTGCTTTGTTCAATTTTTACTCCTTGCTTTTGAGCCATAACAGTTTATTAGCTTGCTCTTATGTCTCATCTGCTGTGCATGGCTCACGAACCCAGGCGGCACCGTGACTAGCTCGCGTTGCGATCCAGCCAGGCTCAAGATCCGCGAGTTCCTGAACCGAAGGATCAAGTTCAAGAACATGGCCCAAGTGAACAAGGACTAGCTCTTCAACATCATCGACGGGCTCCGCAGTGTGCAGAAACTGCCAACCGTGATCATCTTCATCATGTGAGACGCAGAGAATCGGAGCTGCGCGCTCTAAGACCGCCCGCGAGACCACACTTGCGCAGTTCGGCGGCTGATCAAATAGCCACACGCCACCGACATCCACGTCACTGGCATCCGGCCATCCCTTCTCCGTGAGGAGCGGCTGCCACTGACGAAAGCCCTCCGGTGCATCTTCCGCCCATGGCCAGGCACCGCGGGTGGTGGGGTAGACCAGCTGAACTACCTCAAAATCCGGCCCCTGATAGAGCCAAAGATTCCAGCCGAAATGCTCCTCGTAGTGCCTGCGGTGCACTCGCTGGAGCAGGCAGTCAAAGCCCTCGAGAAAACCTGAATGGAGCTGGCTAAGCGCCAACGAGCCCTGCTCTCTGACCCGGCGGTTGTATTCGTTGATGACCCAGCCCGCGACCGGCTGCTTGAGCCCAAAGACGACCAACTCTGGTGCGCCGGAGGACTTTTGGATACCCACCGAATAAGAGAATGGGGGCAAATCATCCGCTGCCATGACATGGATGATGTGGCAGCCGTACTTCTCAATATTGGCCAGACACTTCTCTTCGCCTAGATCCACTACCGTGCCTTCTTGTTCTTTTATGAAAGCTAACGCCCACTACACAGGCGAGCCACTTGTTGCGAGTCCAGCGACCGCAGGGAGCGAATGTGCTGGTGTTTGTTAGGATTCAACAACTTCTTCAAGCTCTGATGTTCCTGTCGTTTGATCCCCAATAAACCATTGCCAGCTCTCTTTGAGAACCAGCTTTCCATCTGGACTCTGATGAGGTGTTGAACAGCATTTGCCAGCCATCAACTCACCGTGAATATTTTCGTGATGGTACATAAACTCAAGGCTGCCATCGGCAAATACCTTCCCTTGAAGATGCCCACTTACAATCTCACCACCATAATAATCAGCCCAAACCCGATCTGCGTTTTGATAGTAATAAAAACGTGTCGATTCGCTGACC
>JAAXZZ010000207.1 GCA_012719655.1 Gammaproteobacteria bacterium
ATTATGTGCTGCATCAGGCGGCGTTAGGTTCGGTTCCGCGCTCGATTGCTGACCCGATCACCACTAATGCAGCCAACATTACTGGCTTTTTAAATATGCTGGTTGCTGCGCGTGATGCGCAGGTCACAAGCTTTACTTATGCAGCCAGCAGTTCGACTTATGGTGATCACCCTGCTTTACCTAAGGTTGAAGAAAACATTGGCAAGCCCTTATCACCTTATGCGGTGACTAAGTATGTGAATGAACTGTACGCCGATGTTTTCGCGAAAACCTATGGCTTTAACTGCATTGGTTTGCGCTATTTTAATGTCTTTGGAAAGCGCCAGGACCCTAATGGTGCCCACGCTGCAGTGATTCCAAAGTGGACGGCAGCAATGATTCAAGGCGAAGAGCTGTTTATCAATGGCGATGGTGAAACCAGCCGTGATTTTTGTTTTATTGAAAATACAGTGCAAATGAATTTACTGGCTGCCACTGCGCCTGATGAGGCGAAGAACGAAGTCTATAATGTGGCAGTGGGTGATCGCACTACGCTGAACGATTTGTTCGATGCCTTGCAGTCGGCGTTAACTGAAAACGGCAAGCCGTATACCCGTAAGCCTGTTTACCGTGACTTCCGTGCCGGTGATGTGCGCCATTCACAAGCAGATATTAGTAAGGCTGCGAGTAAACTTGGCTATGCGCCTGAGTACCGAATTATGGATGGAATTGCCAAGGCCATGCCTTGGTATATAGAGAATGTGGGTTGAAAGATCTAGTACTGTAATGAGAGGTAAATTTGAAACTCACCATCATCGGCACCACTGCTGCCTCCATTCTTGGTTTTCGTCGCGACTTGATTTTGTCTCTAGTTCAACATGGCTATCAAGTCTATACCTTCGCCACCGACTACACGCCGGCACAAAAGCAGCAAGTTACAGCGCTTGGTGCTATTCCTGTTGATTACAGCCTAAGCCGTGCGGGTTTAAATCCGTTGGCCGATTTAAAAACACTGTTACAGCTCAAGCGACTGCTGAAAGACATTCAGCCTGATATTGTTTTTTCATACTTTTCTAAGCCTGTTATCTATGGGACGTTAGCTGCTGCGCTGGCCAAGGTGCCGCGTCGTATTGCGATGTTAGAGGGTTTAGGTTTTGTCTTTACCGATCAACCTGCTGGGCCAAGCTTTAAAACTAAACTCATCCGCCGTATTCAGGTGATGTTGTATCGCGTGGCGTTTCGCTTTGCTGATCGGGTGATTTTTTTAAACCCTGATGATCCAGTTGATTTGCTTGAACGCTACAAAATCAAAACGCGCAATGTCAGTGTGTTGGGTGGTATTGGTTTGAACTTGGCGGATTATCCTTATAGCCCAGCGCCATCTGAGCCTGTACGCTTTATATTTATTGGGCGCTTATTGGCTGAAAAAGGCGTGAATGAGTACATTACCGCTGCGCAGTTAGTGAGGCAGCGCTATCCTGAGGCTGAGTTTGTCATGCTTGGTGGCCTAGATGAGGCAAATCCTGGTGGGCTAACACGTATAGAGTTAGATACGTTGATTGCCCAAGGTGCTGTGATTCATCCTGGTCACGTTGATAATGTTGGTGAGTGGCTTGCAAATTCAAGTGTGTTTGTTTTGCCTTCGTATCGAGAAGGCGTACCGCGCAGTACCCAAGAAGCGTTGGCGATTGGGCGAGCAGTGATTACCACTGATGTGCCAGGTTGTCGTGAAACAGTTGTGGATGGGGTGAATGGTTTTTTTGTACCACCTTGGTCACCTGAACAGCTCGCTGAAAAAATGATTCGTTTTATTGAGCAGCCAGAGCTGATTGAGCAAATGGGTAAAGAGAGCTACCGCATTGCGCAAGAGAAGTTTGATGCGCAGGAAGTCAATGAGCGGTTGGTGGGGATGCTCTTAAAATAACGACTGATATCTCTAGGCCGATTTTTCCGCTAGTAGCGTAGTAGCTTGGCAGTTTATTGATGCTCGTTTCTGCGAGGCTGTAGGCCGTGGTAGTTCATGGTTGGGCACCGTGGTGTTTGCGAGGTGGATTGCTTCCCGCCACGTTACTCGCGGTCGCAAAGACAGCGCTGGGCTTGCAGTGATGCTAAATGCGGGCCAGCGGCCCGCGCTCCCATTGAGCGCCGCGTGGTTTCGGGATGGATTGCTTTCAGCCATGTTCCCTGCGGTCGCAAAGACTGCGCGAGAGGTCGTAAAGACACAGTACCGTCTCTGCGAATCCTTTAGGCGGTGGCCGTTTATAGTTAATAGCGATGCAGCGTCATACAGTAATGGAGTTTCAATTATTAAGCGACAATTACCTTGGCCGGTCTAGCGACAACTATCTTGGCCGGTTGATCTGATAATGTTCGACGCAGCAGAACGGAGGGTTCGCTGTGTCGGGTAATAAAATCACCGATCAACAGGTCAAGAGATATATGAA
>JAAXZZ010000208.1 GCA_012719655.1 Gammaproteobacteria bacterium
CATTGAACAACGTTTTCCGAGTGATTTTGCAAGCTATTTCTCTGCACAATGGCCACACCTAGTGCAGATGCAAAGTAACGGCTTATTGGAGATCAACGAGCACAGCATCAGTATCACCGCGCCTGGCCGTCTCTATACATTAGCAGTCTGCCAGTTATTCGATGAATACTTGGCGCAAGACAATCAGCAAACGCCTGTATTGACACAAGTAATGTAAATTTACTTAAGCAAACCCGCTACAGGCCTCGATGAAAAGCATTCTCTACGGCACTGGCAGCTTCTGGCTAGCTAAGGTAACCTTAAGCCTAGTTAGTTTGAATCGCTTCTTTGCTTAGGAACCATGGCATGGCAGAAATAATCAATGCACGCAATCCGCATCAGGCGCATTGCAAAGATTGCAGTTTAGCGACCCTTTGCTTACCTCTGTCTTTGGATATGCAAGATCTTGATGCGCTTGACAACATCGTCAAACGCAGCCGTCCTATGAAAAAAGGCGATTTTTTATTCCGTCAAGGCGATGCCTTTGCTTCAGTTTATGCCGTACGTTCCGGCAGCCTAAAGACTTTTAGCGTCACCGATTGCGGACAGGAACAGATCACTGGTTTTCATTTACCAAGCGAGTTTGTTGGTCTATCCGGTATGGACACTGAGCTGTATCCGGTCTCGGCGATTGCCTTAGAAACCACTTCAATTTGCGAAATACCTTTTGATCGTCTAGATGAGCTAAGCGCCAGTTTGCCGCAACTGCGTCGTCAGCTCATGCGTATTATGAGCCGAGAAATTCGCGATGATCAGCAGATGATGATGCTGCTATCGAAAAAAACCGCTGATGAGCGTATTGCTACTTTTCTTGTCAACTTATCTGCACGTTTCCGTGCGCGCGGCTATTCCCCACAACAGTTTCGTTTAGCCATGTCGCGCAACGAAATCGGTAACTACTTAGGTCTAGCAGTCGAAACCGTTTCCAGAGTGTTTACTCGCTTCCAACAAAATGGTCTGCTGGCTGCGGAAGGTAAAGAAATCAATCTGATTAACCTGATTGAAATTTGTGCTTTAGCTGGCGGTAACCTAGATAATTGATCCAGTAGACTCAAGAAAGAGACCCACACTATGATTTTTGACGAATTTGCAATTAAATCGTTGATTCGCCCCATTCCTGACTTTCCTAAAAAAGGCGTTATTTTTCGTGATATAACACCTTTATTTCAATCACCACGCGCCATGCGTATGGTGATTGATGGTTTAGTCCAACGTTATGTTGAAAGTGATTTCACTCATATCGGTGCAATTGAATCTCGCGGCTTTTTATTGGGCGCAACCATTGCTTACGAACTGAATAAACCCTTAGTACTCTTCCGTAAGCAAGGTAAATTACCCGCTGATATTCTTAGCGAGCCTTATGACACTGAGTATGAGCAATCAACTCTTGAAGTGCACGCCGACAGCTTGTGTGAAGGTGATAAAGTCCTTCTTATTGATGACATCATCGCCAGCGGCGGCACTTTTATTGCAGCAGCACGCTTAATCCGCCGAATGGGCGCTAGCGTCTACGAAGTGGCGGCGATTATTGATCTCCCTGAGCTACAAGGCTCACAATTGATGCAAGACATCGGTGTGCCGACTTTCACCTTGACTGCTTTCACCCTTAACGAACACTAAGCGCTGATGATGCCCGCTCAATCTCTACGAGCGGGCAATCTTTTTTCTCTTTGCCCAACACCGTTACTCACAACAAACCCCTCAGCAAAGTTGCGCTAGCACACGCTGCGACAACTGGTCACCGCTATTTTCTTGTCATTTGTCAATAAAAAAGTGACATACTACAAATGTCGTATGTATTTGTAGGGCACCCACTTTGTCTGTTCTTACAAACAACTGCAGCCTTACTTGGCCGATGTCTGAGCCCACCAGTTTATCCTTGCCAAGTTTAATATCTGTATCACCCGCTCCCGAGGAGTATGCGCAATGATCTCGGAAACCCTTGTTGATCTGTCACGCTTTCAATTTGCGATGACAGCCATGTATCACTTTATTTTTGTCCCCCTGACCATTGGTTTAGCATTTTTGCTGGCCATTATGGAGTCGGTGTATGTCTTAACCGGCAAAGAAGTTTACAAAGACATGGTCTTGTTCTGGGGTAAGCTGTTTGGAATTAACTTTGCCATTGGTGTGGCTACTGGTCTAACCATGGAGTTCCAATTCGGCACCAACTGGTCCTATTACAGTCATTATGTTGGTGATGTCTTTGGCGCGCCGCTCGCCATTGAGGGATTAATGGCTTTCTTCTTAGAATCAACCTTTATTGGTTTGTTTTTCTTTGGTTGGCAGCGCCTGAGTAAGCGTCAGCACTTAGCCGTTACTTGGCTGGTAGCAATCGGCTCTAACCTTTCAGCACTGTGGATTCTCGTGGCCAATGGTTGGATGCAAAACCCTGTCGGTGCCGAGTTCAACTATGAAACCATGCGCATGGAAGTCACCGACTTCGCTGCACTGATCTTCAACCCAGTCGCTCAAGTAAAATTTGTCCACACTGTGGCCGCAGGTTATGTGACTGGCTCAATCTTTGTGCTAGCAATCTCCAGTTGGTACTTACTGAAAAAGCGTGACCTTGGTTTTGCGCGTCGCTCCTTTGCCATCGCTTCAGCTTTTGGCTTGGCCTCTATTCTTTCGGTGATTGTCCTGGGTGATGAGTCAGGCTATGAAATTGGTGACGTACAGAAAACCAAACCGGCAGCAATTGAAGCAGAATGGCATACCGAAACAGCGCCTGCAGCTTTTACCCTAGTCGGCTTGCCTAACATGGAAACACAGAGCACTGACTATGCGATTAAGATCCCCTACCTAATGGGAATTATTGCTACGCGTTCTTTAGACACTGAAGTCACTGGTATTAAGGACTTAATTGCTCAACACGAGGTGCGTATTCGTAACGGCATGCTGGCCTATGAGCGCTTGCAAGTTCTACGTAATGGAGAGCGTTCTGCAGAAAACGTAGCGCTATTTGAGGAAGTCAAACAGGATCTTGGTTATGGCCTACTGCTGAAAAAATACACTGAAAATATTGCTGAGGCGACGGAAGAACAGATCAAGCTCGCCGCTGCCGACACCATCCCTCATGTACCTAGTATCTTCTGGGCATTCCGCTTAATGGTGGGGGCTGGTTTCTTAATGTTGCTGCTATTTGTCTTAGCTTTCTGGGCCTCGACAAAGCACAACCAAGAGCATAAAACATGGCTATTGCGTTGTGCCGTATGGAGTTTACCGCTGCCTTGGATCGCGGTACAAACCGGCTGGTATGTTGCCGAAGTCGGTCGTCAACCTTGGTCCATTGGTGAGGTATTGCCCACCTATCTTTCCGCTTCATCGCTCACTACTGCAGATGTGCTGGGGTCAATCATTACGATTGCAGCGATCTATACAGTGTTAATTATCATTGAAATGTTTCTAATGATTCGTTTTGCACGTAAAGGTCCAAGTTGCCTGCACACCGGCCGTTATCATTTCGAACAAAACACCACTAAAAACGTATAGGGAGTGACGAAATGTTTGATTACGAAACTCTAAAACTCATCTGGTGGGTGCTGGTTGGTGTGCTACTGATTGGCTTTGCCTTAACCGATGGTTTTGATCTTGGCGCAGTTATTTTAATGCCTGTGATTGGCCGTACTGACAGCGAACGCCGTGTTGTACTCAATACCATTGGTCCACACTGGGAGGGCAATCAGGTCTGGTTAGTGACTGCCGCAGGCGCTCTCTTTGCCGCTTGGCCTGTTGTATATGCTGTCTCTTTCTCAGGCTTTTATTGGGCTATGATGTTGGTATTATTCGCTTTGTTTGCCCGTCCTTTAGGCTTTGACTATCGCAGCAAGCTGGATCATCCAAACTGGCGCTCGCGCTGGGATTGGGCGCTGTGTTTGGGCAGCTTAGTACCCGCACTGGTGTTTGGTGTAGCCTTCGGCAATCTGTTTTTAGGCGTCCCCTTTATGCTGGATAACACCATGCGTATCAGTTACACCGGTGGCTTTTGGGAACTGCTCAATCCCTTTGCTATTCTGACCGGCCTTGTCAGCCTAACAATGCTGATGACTCACGGCGCAACTTGGCTGATGATGCGAACAGACAAGCATCTTCTGCAGCGTTCAAGAACCGCCACGCAGATTTTATCAACGGCTTACTTAGTCACCTTTATCGCCGCGGGTCTGTGGTTATGGCTTGGCATTGAGGGTTATAGCGTTATTTCAGTGATTGATTTTAATGGTGCGATTGATCCGCTAAGCAAAGTGGTCGAGCAAAACAACCCCGGCTGGATGGCCAATTACACACAGTACCCGGTTATGCGCATCGCACCCATTGTCGGCATTATCGGTGCAGTATTAGCGCTCTTAGCTGCGACCATCAATCGCTCTGCGTTAGCCTTCTTAGGCTCATCCTTAGCCATTAGCGGGACAATCTGCACGGCAGGTTTTGCCCTATTCCCATTCCTAATGCCGTCAAGCATTGATTTTGCATCAAGCTTAACCATGTGGGATGCGGTCTCCAGCCATAAGACACTGGGCATTATGTTTATTGCAGCGGCTGTTTTTGTACCTATTATCTTAATCTATACCTTATGGAGCTATAGCAAGATGTGGGGCACAGTAAAAGTTGCAGATATTGATGGCGATCCGCACGGTTTGTACTGATCGGCAGCTGCATGGCCGTGCTGGCCACTCCCCTAGGTATGCGCCAGCACGCTGCTTCACACTATGATTTAAGGGGTTGTATATGTGGTATTTCACTTGGATTTTAGGCGTACTTTTAGCCTGCAGCATGGCGATTATTAATGCGCTTTGGCTAGAACGGTCATTCGACTTAGACGCCAACAGCGATTCACCTGCTGAATAATAGGCAACAAAAAAAGCCGCAGCCCTTACCCAGGCGCGGCTTTTTCATTTAAGCGCCATAGGCAAAGCGCCCTAACGTTGTACAGCCTGTAACGCTCTAATGATGTTCTGATCATGACCGTAGCTGTCACTACGAAAACGTAAACGATTGTCTATATCCACTTCCACGGTCCAATACGCCAACAGCACTGGAATCGGCTTGGGTAAATTGACGTTACGGGTTTTGCCACTGGCCTTAATCAGCGCAATACGCTCAAGTTCTTGCTCTGAGGCATCAAACAACAGCTGATCAACCAGCTTTTGCGCTTCTTCAACTCGAACACAGCCAGAACTGACCGTACGTGTGGCGCGCCCAAATAGATGCTGACTGGGGGTATCGTGCAAATACACACTAAAAGGATTGGCAAAGCGAATCGCTACCAAGCCCAGCGCATTGCTTGGTCCTGGGCCTTGACGCAACATAATGCCTGAGGGTGCATGCCAGTTAATGCTGGCTGGATCCAGCACATTACCTTGATAATCCAGCACACTCATATTGCTACGGGCCAAATAGCCCAAATCTCGGCGAATGGCGGGCAACTTATC
Source organism: Gammaproteobacteria bacterium (assembly GCA_012719655.1). GTDB lineage: Bacteria > Pseudomonadota > Gammaproteobacteria > Pseudomonadales > Pseudomonadaceae > Denitrificimonas. The sequence goes on from JAAXZZ010000208.1 coordinate 5,469, forward strand.
TTCACGCAAGATTGTCGGCGGCACTGTCCAAGTAGGATTAATAGTGAGATGGGTAATGCGCGACTTTAACAAAGGCGTTTGACGCTTGACCGTACCCACTTGAGTCCGTGTACGCCAAACGATATCACCATCGCGAAAATACAATAAGCGCGCGCCAGCAATATCCACCACCAGCATGGTTGGCTCAAGCAACTGATCAAGCCACCGCAGTCGTTCTAGGTTGGCGCGCACCTGTAGCAAGCGCTGCTCAGGGCTGATATTCATTTCACGCAAGGTTGCTGGGCCAACAATGCCATCATCTTCTAAATAATGATCTTGCTGAAACGCTTTAACCGCAGCCGATAGCTCATCCGTATACAACAACGAATCAACCGCGACGCTATCACCTGTGACATTCTCTACCGGGGTCAGCGCATCCTCAGGACTGTCTTTAATATAGCCGGCCAACTGTAAACGCTGACGCAAGTCCGGTACTCGCGGATCGAGCATACCCACGCGTAGCGACTTACCTTGTACAGCGACTTCGCCCCAGTCGGCTTGGGTTAATAAATAGCTGCTTTTTAATATCTCACGTAACTTTTGATAAGCACTGTGCTGCGGCCGCACATCAGCAAACACCTGCGCTAAATTATTGAGCCCCGCTGCGGCCACCTCAACAATCGGGACTGAGGGTGTATGCAGCGCAGCGGCTTCCAGCCAATACGGCTCGACCTGCTGCGAGTCCAAAACACCATCGCGCAAATGCGTTAATACTTGTAAATAACCGTGACTGACCAGCAGTTCATTACACATGTGTTGCTGCTCAGACACAGGCTGCTGCAACGCGGCCAAATGTTGCAATTGATACATCTGCGGCTTTAAACCGTCATATTGAGTATCGTTAATCAATTCAAATAGCTGCTGGCGTTGGGCGGCATCTTGCCACATCGGCACATAGTTAACTGTTTGATAGAGTGCTTTAAGCTGTTGAATCGACTGTTCCGATAAACGGTAGGTGGTCGATGCCGCGCAAGCTTGTGGCCAAGCATCTAGCGTTTCAGCCAGTGTTCGTGCACTGTTACTCGGTTGCGCGAAAACTAAACAACTGTAAGTCATCGCTATTGTTAAAGTGAACCATGGGTGTTTTTTAAACAAGGGTTTGGATCCATTTAGAGAGCTGTTATAAGATGCATCACCGCTTTCAACAGAGTCAGACGCACACAGCAACTGTTGTATCACAATTATAAAAACAACACATGCCAAGATGCTCTGCGTTAACTCGAACAAACCGCTAACTTCTAAAAGCACATACTGTGCTGTACTGAGAGTATTTGTATGCTTCGTTGTTTTTTATTTAAATCATTATTCGCTGTTATATCGAGTTTCTGCGCTTTTACTGTTAATGCCACCACTTATCCACAGCAACTCGCTCATGCGCTTAAACAATCGGCACCCAACCTGAACAGCCAGGTGCTCAAAACCGCCTTAAGTGCCATGCACTGTGCACTCAGTCATGGTGCAGAACCCGCGCAACGTTTGGCAGTCATTGATTTTTCTTTACCCTCCAGTGACAAACGTTTGTGGATTTTTGACTTGCAAAGCAAACAATTGGTTTTGCATGATTTTGTCGCTCACGGCAACCGTTCTGGTGATAACTTTGCCACCCGTTTTTCCAACATCAATGGCAGCCACCAATCAAGCATTGGCTTATTTCGCACTGCTGAGAGCTATCAAGGTAAACACGGCTACTCCTTACGCATGGACGGTCTAGAGCCTGGCATTAATGACCGTGCCCGTGAGCGTGCCATCGTCATTCACCCTGCTGACTACGTCAATCCAGCTTGGATTAAGACACAAGGGCGGATTGGTCGCAGCCAAGGCTGCCCGGCTGTACGTCCAGAAATTGCTCGCACTGTGGTTGATAAGCTCAAAGGTGGCCAGTTTATGTTTTCTTGGTACCCTGACCAACAATGGCTACAAAGCTCAATCTACTTGAACTGCCGCACACCCCAGATAGCCAGTGCCAGAAAGCAGCGCAACGCGGATGACAGCTGATACAACACTACTGAGCGGCAGACGGGCTAATACCTAAAAAGGCGCTGAGTTGCTCTTTTTTACTCATCGCATCTTGATAGCCTAACTCAATGAGCTCATTACAATAACTGCGTTCAAAGAGTAAATAACTCAGTACACCACCACCGTTGGCGCGAGTTGCTCCTGGCCCTCGTAAGAACAAACGCAATGACGCTGGCAATTGATGACGATGGCGAGCGGCAATTTCGTCAATTTTCTTGCTTGGAGAAATCACTAAAACATCCACCGGAGCAAGCCCTAGGTGTTTTTTACGCTGGCTTTGCGGCAGCATTTGCCCAAGCATATTGAGACGCCCAAGTAGCTCAAGATCCGATTCTAAATTATCAATAAAGGTGCTGTTGAGTAAGTGCCCACCAATTTGCGCAAGACTGGGTGGACGCGCTGTCATGGGGATAATTTGCTCTTCTTGCGTTTGACTGCGCACTCCAATCACTAAGACTTTATCAGCACCTAAATGCAATGCCGGACTGATGGGTGCCGCCTGACGTACAGCACCATCACCAAAGTACTCATTATTTAAACGTACCGGTGGAAATAACAAAGGAATGGCCGAACTGGCCATCAAGTGCTCAATACGTAAACGCGCCGGCAAACCATGACGCCGATGACGCATCCAAGGATCAATATTGCCGCGCCCTTGATAGAAAGTCACCGCTTGCCCTGACTGATAAGCAAATGCAGTGATTGCCACGGCACGTAACTTACGCCGCGCCACTGCAAGATTGATTCCAGAAAAGTCTAATTCTTTTAATAACAAGTCACGCAACGGCGAGTTATCTAGCAATGCCACAGGCGCAAGCCCACGCCCCAAGCCGAGCAGGTGCTGGCCAATAAAACGTCCTGCTTGACGAAGCACGCCCCACCAGTCAGTGCGATACACCAAATCAGTGCGAAAACTCTGCCAAACGCTGGTTAACTTACGGATGGCTTGCTGAAAGTCCAAAGCACCACAGGCCAAACTGACCGCATTAATTGCGCCAGCTGAGGTACCAACAATCACTTCAAAAGGATTTTCCGCTGACTCAGGCAGCAAGTCAGCAATGGCCGCCAACACACCCACTTGATAAGCCGCACGCGCACCGCCACCTGATAATATCAAGCCCGTCACCGCGTTATCTTTCTTGCCATTGACCAGCGGCTGCGGCGCTGGATTATGTTCCTCTGTGTTCAATACAGCTTCGCCTCACCTTCAGGTCGGGTTTTGAAACGCCGATGTGCCCACAAATACTGTTCAGGCTGGAGCATAATCGCACGCTCAATCCACTGATTAATCCGCAAACAATCTTGCTCGTCAGTTTCACCAGGAAAATCCTGCAGCGGTGCTTCGATCTTGATCAAATAACCACAACCATTGGCTAAGCGTATTTGTGTCATCGGAATCACCAGTGCGCGGCCCAGCTTAGCAAACTTGCTGGTAGCGGTTACTGTAGCAGCTGGCACACCAAACAACGGCACAAAAATGCTCTGTTTTGGACCATAGTCTTGGTCTGGTGCGTACCAAATCGCCCGCCCTTGACGCAACACTTTAAGCATACCGCGCACATCCTCACGCTCAATAGCATGCGCATCAGCGTTATGACGCTCACGCCCGCGGCGCTGCACATAGTCAAACACTGGGTTTTTATGCGCTCGATACATGCCATCAATGGTATGTCGTTGACCTAATAACGCTGCACCAATTTCCAAAGTGGTAAAATGAATTGCCATTAAGATAACCCCTTGGTTTTGCGCTTGTGCGGCTTGCAAATGCTCTAAGCCTTCGACGTGCAATAGTTTGCTTAAACGTTTCTTTGGCCACCACCAACTCATGGCCATTTCAAAAAAAGCGATACCCATTGAAGCGAAATTTTTACGTAGCAACTCGTCACGTTCACTGTCCGTGAGTTTTGGAAAACATAATTCAAGATTACGCCTAACAATGCGGCGACGGCTTACAGCCACGCGCAACATCAAAGCGCCTAATACACGCCCCAGCCAAAGTAATACCTTATAAGGCAGCTGCGTGATCAACCACAGCAAGCCAAGCCCGCACCATAACAACCAGTACCGCGGATGGAGAAAGCTCAGCGAAAACCCAGAATGTTTCATATATACATACCAAACAGCATAAAAAATCGTATTCTACATGGCTTATTGATTTGCAGCCTGCCATGCTTAGCGTTATAAACCTTTTAATCTTTACATTTCATAGAGTCACCGATGAACCAAGCAGATCTTCTTGAGACAGCACCGGTCTTTCAACTGAAAGGCAGCATGTTGGCCTTAACCATTCTTGAGCTTTCGTCCAACAATCTGGATGCTTTAGCCATACAACTGACAGAAAAAGTTGAGCAGGCACCGCAGTTTTTCCAAAATGCACCGATTATTTTAGCCTTAGACAAATGCACTGACGATGGCGAGCCTTTGGATCTTGAACAGCTCGTAGCCATCTGCCGTGCACATGGCTTAAGCACCATGGCCATCCGCAGTGACCGACCGGCAGATTTAGCCGCCGCTCAAGCCTTAAACATTACGGTGATTCCACCCAGTGATGCACGCGAACGCCCATTAGCCATCGCGCCAGCGGCGCAAGCACCAGTCGAACCAAGCCTAATACCGGCCAGAGTTATTACTCATCCGGTACGTAGCGGTCAGCAGATTTACGCCAAAAACTGCGATTTAATTGTTATGGCGGCCGTCAGCGCCGGCGCCGAATTGTTAGCCGATGGCAACATTCATGTTTACGGCCCTTTACGTGGCCGCGCTTTAGCGGGAATAAATGGTAACAGTGAGGCACGCATTTTTTGCCAGCAATTGGGCGCTGAATTACTCTCAATCGCTGGGCAATATAAGGTCGCTGAAGACTTGCGCCGCGACCCAGCATGGGGAAAAGCTACGCAAACCTATTTAAATGAGGAACAGTTACAGATCTCTGAGCTCTGATCTATACCTTTGTAGTGATGAACACTTTATAATCAGCCCATCAACCACCCTTTACTCTCTTCATAAGGTGATCCGCTTGTCTAAGATTCTTGTTGTTACATCAGGTAAAGGCGGCGTTGGTAAAACCACTACCAGCGCTGCAATTGGCACTGGCCTCGCGTTACGAGGACACCGTACTGTTATTGTCGATTTTGACGTCGGCTTACGTAACCTTGACTTAATCATGGGCTGCGAGCGCCGAGTGGTCTATGACTTTGTTAACGTGATCAATGGCGAAGCCACGCTTAATCAGGCTCTTATTAAAGATAAGCGCATTGAAAACCTCTACATTCTTGCTGCTAGCCAGACGCGCGACAAAGATGCGCTCACCTTAGAAGGCGTGGAAAAAATCATTACTGAGCTGGCTGAACAGTTTGAATATGTCATTTGTGATTCCCCAGCCGGGATCGAAAAAGGCGCACACTTGGCTATGTACCTAGCCGATGCGGCGATCGTAGTGACCAACCCAGAAGTGTCTTCAGTCCGCGACTCTGACCGTATGCTTGGTTTGCTCTCGAGCAAATCCAAACGCGCTGAAGAAGGCCGTGAGCCCATCAGTGAGCATTTATTATTGACCCGTTACAGCCCAGAGCGTGTTGCGCGTGGTGAAATGCTCAGCGTTGAAGACGTTGAAGAAATTTTATCAATCGAAATGATTGGCGTCATACCCGAATCACAAGCAGTACTCAAAGCTTCAAACCAAGGTGTACCGGTGATTTTGGATGAAGAAAGCGATGCTGGCCAAGCCTACAGTGATGCTGTTGATCGTTTATTGGGTAAAGAGGTGCCACACCGTTTTCTCGAAGTGCAGAAAAAAGGTTTCCTCCAACGCATGTTCGGAGGTAAAGAGTGAGCATTTTAGACTTTCTTAGATCCCGTAAAAAAGCCCCTACCGCATCGATTGCTAAAGAGCGCCTACAAATTATTGTGGCGCACGAACGCGGTCAACGTGACGAGCCCGATTACTTACCGGCCTTGCAAAAAGAATTGGTTGAAGTGATTCGTAAATACGTCAATATCGATCAAGATCAAGTGCAAGTTGCGCTAGAAAACCAAGGCAGCTGCTCGATTCTTGAGTTAAACATCACTCTGCCAGATCGCTAATTTAGTATCGCAACGCAATCAGCATTTGGCGGCCTACGAGCCGCCAAATGTATTTATAAGGTTATTTATGCCGCTGTCCAATATTGCCATCATTTACCAAGACCCTTATGTATTAGTGGTCAACAAGCCCACCTTGCTGCTCTCAGTACCAGGACGGGCGGACGACAATAAGGATTGTTTGGTAACCCGGCTACAAGATAACGGCTACCCTGATGCACGTATTGTGCACCGTTTGGACTGGGAAACGTCAGGTCTAATTATGCTCGCCCGTGATGCCGACACTCACCGCGAACTGTCACGCCAGTTTCATGATCGTGAAGTGGATAAGCTCTATACTGCACTGTGCTGGGGTCAGCCTACTGACGATCAAGGGAAAATTGAATTACCGCTGCGCTATGATCCCCCGACTAAGCCGCGCCATGTGGTCGACCATGAGCAAGGCAAGCATGCTTTAACATACTGGCGTGTACTCGAACGTGGCGAGCAATCCACTCGGGTCGAACTCACCCCTTACACTGGCCGTTCTCATCAGTTACGCGTGCACATGCTAGCGATTGGCCACCCACTGCTTGGTGACGGTCTTTACGCTCATGCACAAGCGTTACACGCCGCACCACGCTTATGCTTGCATTCCAGTGCACTCAGTTTCACCCATCCAGACTCTAAGCAGCGCTTGGATTTCACCTGCCCTGCCCCTTTCTGAAGCCGTATGTGATCGACTCATCAGTCAGCTGTGACAACATATCCATCGACCACACAGATGCTTTACACTGCGCCTTAGCACCTTGCATTGAACAGGCCTGTTATGTCACCTCATGAAGCCTTACTCGCGTTACGCAACTATTTAACCAGCCAGATTTTAGGCCAAGAACGCCTGATTGATCGCTTGCTGATTGCTCTTTTAGCCGATGGCCATTTACTGGTTGAAGGCGCTCCGGGGCTGGCAAAAACCAAAGCAATTAAATACTTGGCTGACGGCCTAGAGGCCAGCTTTCAACGTATTCAATTCACTCCTGATTTATTGCCTTCAGATATTACCGGCACTGATATTTATCGACCAGAAAATGCTAATTTTGAATTTCAGCACGGCCCTATTTTTCATAATTTGATTCTTGCTGACGAAATCAATCGCGCCCCCGCCAAAGTACAATCAGCGCTGTTAGAAGCCATGGCTGAGCATCAAGTCAGCATCGGTAATAGCACTTATCCACTGACCGACTTATTTTTGGTTATGGCCACACAAAATCCAATTGAACAAGAAGGCACTTACCCTCTACCAGAGGCGCAGCTTGATCGTTTTTTAATGCATGTAAAAATCGGTTTTCCTGACGCTCACATTGAACGCAAAATTCTTCAACAAGCGCGTGGCATTGCCTTACATGGCGAACAAAAACCGCCTCAACAACTTGATCAAAGTACCATTTTCGCCGCTCGCGAAGAAATTCTAAATCTATACATGGCCGATGCGATGGAAGAGTATTTGGTGCAGTTGGTGATTGCCACTCGCAGTCCTGGCAAATACGACAGTGACCTAGCCAAGTGGATTCGTTTTGGCGCCAGCCCACGCGGCTCAATTGCTATCGACCGTTGTGCGCGCGCGCATGCTTGGCTAGCGGGTCGTGATTTCGTCAGCCCTGAAGACATTCAAGCGGTGCTTTTCGATACCTTGCGCCATCGTATTATTTTGTCTTTTGAAGCAGAAGCTGCCGGTATTGATCAAGACCAAGTGCTGCAGCGTTTGCTTGATGTTGTCGCGGTTGCTTAATGGACGTGCAAGGAAGTACTCATATTAGCCTGCAAGATCTGCTGGCTACGCGTCATTACTTGCACAAAATTGCACTTTTTAGCAGCCCCTTGCAGCGCAGCCCTTTGCTCGGCCTACATCAATCACGTTTGCGCGGTCGCGGTATGGATTTTGACCAAGTGCGCGCCTACCAATCGGGGGATGATGCTCGCAGTATTGACTGGCGTGTCACTGCCCGCACAGGCGAAATGCATACCAAAGTTTTTCATGAAGAACGTGAACGACCGATCTTTATTCTTGTTGAGCAAAGTGCCCACTTATTTTTTGCCAGCACGGGTTGTTTTAAGTCAGTGTTAGCAGCGCAAATCGCCAGTCTGTTTGCTTGGGCCGGTTTACAACACAATGACCGCGTCGGCGGGTTAGTGTTTAGCGACACACAGCTACAGCACATTCCTGCACACCGCAATAAGCACAGTGTGCTACAGCTGCTGCAAGCGATTGCTACGGCCAATCAAACACTACAAGAACCGATGCTCAGTGAGACTGCTAATCCGCTTCTAGCAGCCTTGCAGCAAGCCCGGCGCATGACACGCCCCGGCAGTTTAATCATTTTAATTTGTAACGAACGCCATCTCGACGAAGACAATGAGCATTTACTGCGACGCCTCAATGCACATGCAGAATTAATTTTAGTTCCACTCAGTGATCCGCTTGAGCATCATCTGCCCGCTTTAGCACAGGCTTCTTTTAGCATGGGTGAGCGCAGTATCACCCTCGACAGCCGAGCAAAAACACTGCGTGAGCAATGGCGTCTGCGAGGACAAGCACAACAAAACGCTTGGCAAAACCTCGCCAAGCAACTGGGCGCACCCTTATTGCCTTTATCCACCGCAACGCCTGTATTGCAACAATTACAGGCCCTTTCAATTGCTGGCCAAGTTAGCTTTACCGGTGCTCCATGATCACTCCTGAACAATTACAACTCATTGTTTTACCTGAGCCAATCAAATGGTGGCCACCGGCGCCCGGTTGGTGGTTACTTGCGGCAACACTGCTGATCGCTATTGTGCTATGGCGCTACGTTAAGCATCGACGTTTACAAGGCCAAAAAGCACCCACTACTCTAGCTCTTGATCCATTACGCGAAAGTGCTTTACAACAATTGCACGCGCTCCCCAAACCTTTTGATGGAGAGCAAGCCGGCCCTTGGTTACAGCAACTCAATCAATTACTAAAACGTCTGTGTGCGGTACGCTATCCAGAATATGCCAGCCATACATTAAGCGGTCGTGAGTGGTTAGCTTTTTTAGACAGTCGCTGCCCTGCAGCAGGTTTAACGCGCTGGATGATTTTAGTGAACGGCAGTTATCAGCCAGATTGCCGGCTGGACGACAAAGCCATTGTACAATTGCAACAAGCCATCGAGATCTGGATTCGTAAACATGTTTGAATTCGCGTGGCCATGGATATTTATCCTGCTGCCTTTGCCATGGCTGCTGCGCCGCTGGTTACCTGCAGCCAGTAAAACTGAGGTCGAACTTAGCGTGCCTTTTTTTAACGATGTTCAGGCCTTGGCGATGACACAACAATCCTCTACACCTGCTTGGCGCAGCCACACCTCGATCTATGTACTGATGTGGCTACTGCTGTTGTCCGCTGGCGCCCGTCCACAGCTGCAAGGCGAGCTATTAGAGCAGCCCACCACCGGTCGCGATTTACTGATTGCTGTCGACGTTTCTAGCTCTATGCTGTACAGCGATATGGAGTTACAAGGACAAAGTATCTCGCGGATGGACTTTGTCAAACAGCTACTCAACACTTTTATAAGTGAGCGTCACGGTGACCGTTTAGGTTTGATTTTGTTTGGTAGCCAAGCCTATCTGCAAGCTCCGCTGACCTACGATCACCACAGTGTGCGAACCTGGCTCAATGAAGCCCAAGCAGGCATTGCTGGAGCAAATACTTCAATGGGTGATGCCATAGGTTTAGCCATTAAACGTCTGCGCATGCGCCCCGCCCAGCACCGCGTCCTGTTACTGATTACGGACGGTGCTAATACCAGCGGTGTGATGTCTCCAATGGCGGCTGCAGAATTAGCCGCGCGTTATCAAATCAAGATTTACACTGTTGGCATTGGCCATCAACTGCAAGCCGAAGCAGCCAATAGCTTACACGACACCTCTAGCTTAGATTTAGACGAGCAGAGCTTGCAGGACATTGCCCAAATCAGTTCAGGCCGCTATTTTCACGCCAGCCAAGCTGCCGACTTAATAGACATCCATAAGGCGTTAAACCGTCTTGAGCCTGCAGCGCAATTGCACAAACCGCAACGCTTGAGCAAGCCGCTGTACTACTGGCCTTTAGCTTTAGCTTGGCTGCTCAGCATGCTTCTGGTCGCACAACGGGTTTACCATGCTTATCAATACAAGCCACACCTAGAGGAAACCCACTGATGCTTTCTCTGCTTGATTATTGGCCCGCATGGAGCCGTTTATATTGGCTGCTTGCCGCACCGCTTGCCATCTATTTACTCTGGGCTATGCACCGCGCACGTCAACACAGTAAAGACTGGCGTCACATTTTGCCCGCCGCTTTTCATGCTGTTTTGCTTAAACAACACAGAGTACACAAGAGCAAATGGAGCATTTTAGCCTTAGCGCTCGCTTGGCTGTGTGCTTGGCTTGCGTTACTGGGCCCAAGCTGGCTCGTGCTCGAAGAAACAGCAACAAAAAAGTTACAGCAGCCGGCGTTAGTCATAGCGATTCAATTAACCCCGGATGTTTTAGCCAATGACCTTGCGCCCAGTCGCCTACAGCAAATTCGTCACAAAGTACTCAGCCTTCTCGAGAGTCGCGATGACGCAACCACCGCCTTAGTCGTGTATGCCGGCAGCGCACACACTTTAGTACCACTGAGCAATGATTTACTGACCAGTACAAACCTCTTGAAAGCCATGCACCCCGATCTGATGCCTGCTGCTGGGCAACGAGCCGACCTAGCAGTACAACGCGCCATCGATTTACTCCAGCAAGGAGCACAAGGCCAAGGGCATATTCTGCTGATCAGCAACGGCGTCACAGTCAACGAACAACTCGCAATTGAGCAAGCCCTGAAAAATCAGCGCATCCAACTGCATCTCCTTGGTGTTGGAACGGCGGCTGGTGCGCCCATGCGTAGCTCTGAGCAAGGTGATTTCCTCACTGACGCCGCCGGTGCCATTTTAATCAGTCGCCTTAATGCAACCTCATTGCAATTACTAAGCAAACACACGGCAAGTCCTTATGCAACACTCAGTAGCAACGGCGAAGATCTGCAGCAACTAGGTTTACTCAGCACTCCCAGCAGTCTGCAGCGCAGGTCATTAGCCAACCAAAACAGCACCTCGCACGATCAAGGCTATTGGTTGATTTTGCCACTCTTACTCATAACCGCTTGTTTTGCGCGGCGCGGCAGTATCTTGATCATGATGCTGGCATTGCTACCAATACTGCCGTCACCAACCTATGCATTTGAATTTGACGATCTATGGCTGCGCCCAGATCAGCAAGGCCAGAAACTGCTGCAGCAAAAACAACCTGCCCTAGCTGCACAGCGCTTTAATGACCCTGCTTGGCGAGCCAGCGCTTGGTACCTTGCCAAAGACTATCAGCGAGCCGCCGACAGCTTTGCTCTGCTCGATAGCGCCGAGGCACATTATAACCGTGGCAATGCACTCGCTTTAGCCGGCAACTTAACTGCAGCGCTTGCCGCCTATCAACAAGCACTCGAACGTGCGCCAGAGATGCTTGCGGCACAATACAATTATGATGTCGTTAGCGAAGTACTACAGCGCAGCAAAACGGCCAAGCCAGCAGAGACAGCCCGCTCAGCCCATGACAGTGAAACTGTGACAGCCTCGCCATCCAGTGACCTCAACAACAGCAGCATCCCAGCAAGCACTGCTGTAGAAACGCCCAACACTGGCCACAAGATCTCCGAGCAGGCCACTAGCCCTGTACCCACTACGCCGCTCAATTTAACTCAATCCCAGCAAGCAAGCGATACAGCACGGGCCACAAGCCTAGAGCCATCCAGCCCACCAACTGTCGACTTAGAGCGCTGGTTAGAACAAATCCCAGATGACCCCAGTGAGCTATTAAAGCGTAAATTCTGGTATGAACAGCAGCGTCAGGAGACACAGCAATGAGCCCGCAAAAAACCTTTATATATGCGTTCTGGCTGCTCATTTTGACAAGCACAGCGGCCTGCGCCGCATCCTTTACCGCTTCAGTTGATCGCACTCAGTTAAATGCAGGTGAAAGCCTTGAATTAACCTTGGAGTCGGATGATACCCGCTATTTTGCAGCACCCGACTTAACACCTCTGAAGCCCCTTTTTCAGTTATTAGCCAGCAAGCAGGTCAATCGCTTTAGCACTATAGCCGGCCAAGCCCGTCCTGTTAACCAGTGGATTCTTACCTTATTGCCCAAGCAAAGCGGTTTTTTGGTCATCCCACCTTTAAGCCTAGGTACGTTGCAAAGCGCACCGATTAACTTGCATATTCGTGACACTCCTGCGGCTTTGCAGCCACAACTTGCGCCGGTGTATATCGACACGCAACTGGATCAAGAACAGGTCTACATTCAAGCACAAGCGGTGCTGACTCTACGCATTTACCATGCTATTCCATTATTTTCAGACGGTAACTTAACGCCACTCATGCTCGACAATGCGCGAGTTGAAACGCTAGGTAAACCGCGCACTTTTGAACAGCATATTAACGGCGTGCGCCATGGTGTGATTGAAGTACGCTACTCAATATTTCCCCAGCAAAGTGGCTTATTAGACATTCCAGCACTGACTTTTTCTGCCACCTTAGCCGGCCATGATCCACAATCACTGACCCCTTTTAGCGCTCAGCCCGGCCAACGTATTGAAGTCAAATCCGCACGCGTACCTTTACAGGTTAAAGCCATTCCTGACAGCTACCCAGAGCAGGCCACTTGGTTGCCAGCACGAAAAGTCACCCTAGAGCAGCAATGGACACCCGCACTCGAGGAGGGCTTGCTGGTCGGCTCTGCACTGACGCGCACTATCAGTCTTCAGGCAGAAGGGCTGACCTATTCACAGCTACCAGCCATCACTGCTCCGGCTTCCAATACTTTTAAGGTGTATGTTGATCAACCCTCGCTCAGTCACCGCTATGAAGACGATGCTGTGCTCAGTCGCCGTGAAGAGCGCCAAGCCTTTGTCTTTGAAGGCGCGGGAATAATCAATTTAAGCCCGATCAGGCTACCCTGGTGGAACACTGTCACTGACCAATTAGAATATGCTGAGTTACCCGCCCAAGCCCTCAAAGTTAAAGCGGCTTTAGGCAACCCGACACTGATCAACAACAGCGCACTGCCTGGTACTACCAACAACGATCCAGTCAGCATTGTGCAACTGCGGATCTGGCAAGG
>JAAXZZ010000209.1 GCA_012719655.1 Gammaproteobacteria bacterium
CCATAAAATCCTCTAAAATAATCACAAAAAACATCTAACACATTGAAATATAAGTAATTTTAAAAAATGGCACGCGCATTGCTATTTCTTCATTAACTCTCTCAATGAAGGACAGCAAGATGAAACTCATTTCAGCCATCATCAAACACTTCAAGCTCGACGATGTACGTGAGGCCATTTCTGAGATCGGCGTAAAAGGCATCACCGTCACTGAAGTCAAAGGTTTTGGTCGGCAAAAAGGCCATACCGAACTGTATCGCGGCGCTGAGTACGTGGTGGATTTTCTCCCCAAGCTCAAGCTCGAAGTGGCCGTCAGCGACGACAACCTGCATCGAGTCATTGACGCCATCATTAAAGCCGCACATACCGGTTCCATTGGCGACGGCAAAATTTTCGTGACCGATTTAGAACACGTCGTGCGCATCCGTACCGGCGAAACAGGTGCAGAAGCTCTGTAACTCTCCACTGCCCGACAACTGAATGTGTCTAAGGAGACCATGATGGAAAACAATCTGTTTGCTTTACAGTACGCACTCGACACCTTTTACTTCTTAATCGCCGGCGCTTTTGTGATGTTGATGGCCGCAGGCTTTGCCATGCTCGAAGCAGGCTTAGTGCGCGCTAAAAACACCACAGAAATTCTGACTAAAAATATCGTGTTGTACGCCCTCGCTTGTACCTTGTACTTAGCCGTGGGTTATCAACTGATGTATGGCGGCGGCTACTTTCTTTCTGGCATCACTGCGCTAGACACTGATGCTGTACTGGCCAAATTCGCGACGCGTGAAGACGGCTTTAGCGGTGGCGCGATCTACTCGACAGCCGCTGACTTTTTCTTTCAAGCGGTATTTGTCGCCACCTGTATGTCGATCGTCTCAGGTGCGATTGCTGAACGTATGAAGCTCTGGGTGTTCTTGGTCTTTGCTGTGGTCATGACTGGCTTGATTTACCCAATCAGCGGCAGTTGGGGCTGGGGTGGTCAAGCGGTGTTTGGCTTGTACTCACTCTCCGAAGATTTCGCTTTTAAAGACTTTGCCGGCTCAGGTCTGGTGCACTTAGTCGGTGCCAGTGCTGCCCTTGCCGGAGTGATGCTGCTCGGTCCGCGTTTAGGCAAATATGGCGAGCGCGGTGAAACACGTGCCATCCCTGGGGCTAACTTACCCTTGGCGACACTTGGTACTTTTCTTTTATGGTTTGGCTGGTTTGGTTTTAACGGTGGTTCGGTGCTGAAGCTGGGCGACATCAATAGCGCGCACTCAGTGGCTGTGGTGTTTCTCAACACGAATGCTGCTGCCGCTGGTGGTTTGCTGGGAGCGATGCTGATCAGTTACCTAAAATATCGCAAAGCTGATCTGACCATGATTCTCAATGGTGCCTTAGCCGGTTTAGTCGCCATTACGGCCAGCCCCGATACCCCAACGCCAGTGCTGGCGGTACTGATTGGCTTGGCCGCTGGTGCTCTGGTGGTGTTCTCCATCTTATTAATGGACAAACTCCAACTGGATGACCCCGTTGGTGCAATTTCCGTACACGGTGTTGCCGGTTTACTGGGGCTTTTAGTGGTGCCATTAAGTGCTCCAGGCACGACCTTCCTCGGCCAATTGCTTGGTGCGGCAACCCTCTTCACTTGGGCTTTTGTAAGCTCGTTGCTCGTCTGGTGGTTGCTGAAAAAATGCTTTGGTCTGCGTATCAGCCCACACGATGAGTATCAAGGCGCTGACATTAGCGAATGCGGCATGGAAGCCTACCCAGAGTTCACCCATCGAGGCTAAGACGCTAACAAAAAAGACCGTCATGCTTGTATCGGCAATGACGGTCTTTCCAACAATAGCAGCAGCACGTATTGCGTTATGCACTCCACACTTTAGCTTCAAAGCGTAAGGTGGCAAAGTAATCGGTCAGTGTTTCGGCACGGCGAATCAACTCAACACTGCCGTCGGCTCTGAGCAATAACTCTTGCGGACGCAACTTACCGTTGTAATTAAAGCCCATGGCATGGCCGTGCGCTCCAGTGTCTTGAATAATCAGCAAGTCACCATCCACGATCGCAGGCAAGGCCCGTTGCACGGCAAATTTATCGTTGTTTTCACAGAGCGAACCCACCACATCGACCACCTCATCGTCAGCGCTGGAGGTTTTCCCAAGCACATCAATGTGGTGATAAGCGTTGTACATGCCGGGACGCATTAACGCTGACATGCAAGCATCGACCCCCACATAAGTGCGATAAATGTCTTTGCGGTTAATGGCCTGAGTCACCAACACCCCATGTGGGCCGGTGATATAGCGGCCACTTTCCATATACACCTTGGGCTGGTAGCCATGCTGCGCGGCAAATGTCTGCAATAGCGCTGCGCTTTCGCGGCCTAACAACTCAATATCAAAGGCTGAGTCTTCTGGACGATAGGGAATCCCCAAGCCACCGCCGATATTGATAAACTCAAACTCAATATTCAGTTTCTGACCCACTTCAGCCACGAGATCTAACAACATCTGCGTGGTTTGCACCATATAGGCAGGGTTGCACTCATTGGACGCCAGCATGGTGTGCAAGCCAAAGCGTTTCGCGCCACGCGCTTGTGCTTTGCTAAAGGCGGTAAATATTTGCGCGTGGGTCAAACCATATTTGGCTTCTTCTGGTGCGCCAATGATGCTGTTACCGCTGCGTGCTGAGCCTGGGTTATAACGAAAACACACCAGTTCTGGCAGGTCAGGGACTTTATCAAGCAGGCCAATATCATCTAAATTCAGAATGCAGCCGCCCTGTTCCTGCGCCGCCACAAACTCTTCGATTGAAGTGTTATTGGAGGTGAACATAATGTCCTCACCTCGGCCACCGGCTTGACGAGCCAGTACCAACTCGGCAATCGAACTGCAATCAAAGCCAAACCCCAAATCCGCCATGATCTTTAAAATACTGGGGTTGGGCAGCGCTTTCACCGCGTAGTACTCACGAAAGCCTGGGACATTGGCGAAGGCTTGTTGTAATCGATGACCGGTATCGCGAATACCCTGCTCGTCATAAATATGGAAAGGTGTGCCAAATTCAGCGGCGATACGGCGCAGATTCGGGTACAAACGTTGACTAAAATCTGTAGAAATAGGCATCAGCAAGCCCCCTTAAAGTGGTGAATGGTGCAGCAATGCCGCTTCAATGCGCTGCATGGCCTGTTGGACTTTCTCGAAATGATTGAACGCACTGATGCGGATATGTTGTTCGCCGCAGCGACCAAAACCAGCACCGGGGGTACAAATCACCCCAGCGTTATGCAGTAAGAAATCAAAGAATGCCCAGGCATCTTGCTTAACCTCGACCCAAATGTACGGCGAGTTATCACCGCCGCTGCATGCAAAGCCCATGCGCTGAAAGGCGTCGCGAATATAAGCAGCATTTTTTAGGTAATAGGCAATCAGCTCGGCCACTTGCGCTTTACCGGCGCGGCTATAGACCGCTTCTGCTGCGCGCTGGACCGGATAAGACACACCATTGAATTTGGTGGTGTGCCGACGCATCCATAAGTCTCGCACCGAGACTGCAACGCCTGCTGCGGTGTAAGCCGTACAGGCTTTAGGTACCACCGTATAGGCACAGCGCACACCCGTAAAACCTGCGGTTTTCGAGAAACTTCTAAACTCAATCGCGACTTTTTCAGCACCTTCGATTTCATAAATCGAATGCGCTACATCCTCATCTTGAATAAAGGCCTCGTAGGCAGCATCGAACAGAATCAGCGCTTTCTGCTCAAGCGCGTAATCCACCCACAGGCGCAGTTGCTCACGGCTGATACTCGCGCCGGTAGGGTTATTGGGGAAGCACAGATAGATCAAATCCACCGGCTCGCTCGGTAGCGCAGGGATGTAGTTGTTTTCAGCCGTGCACTCAAGATAGACCAAACCCTGATAACGCCCTGCTTGGCTCGCGCCGGTGCGTCCGGCCATCACATTGGTATCGACGTAGACCGGATAGACCGGATCAGGAATGGCTAAGCGTAAATCTTGCGCAAACAGTTCTTGAATGTTGCCGGTATCGCACTTAGCACCGTCGCTGACAAAAATCTCATCGGCATTGATGTTGGCGCCGCGCGCTTGAAAATCATGCTCAGCAATGGCTTGGCGTAAAAAATCATAACCTTGTTCAGGGCCGTAGCCGCGAAAGGTCTGACGCTCAGCCAGTTCATCAACCGCTTTGTGCATGGCTTGCACACAGGCGTCAGGTAACGGCTGGGTGACATCGCCAATGCCTAAGCGGATTAATTCACGCTCAGGGTGTTGTTGTTGAAAAGTTTGGATGCGCTGGTTAATTTCAGCAAACAAATAGCTGTTTTGCAGTTTTTGGTAGTGCTCATTAATACGAATCATAATGACCTTATCGAGGTAGAGTTAACGCGGCAACGTGCTGCTGCCCATTAAGAATTGATCCACGGCTCGCGCTGCTTGGCGACCTTCACGAATCGCCCACACCACCAGCGATTGACCGCGGCGCATATCACCAGCGCTGAACACTTTCGCCACATTAGTGGCATAGCCGCCTTGGGCATCAACACTGGCTTTAGCATTGCCACGGCCATCCAACTCCACACCAAAGCCTTCTAGAAGGGTGGCCACAGGACTGACAAAGCCCATGGCTAACAGCACCAAATCAGCGGGCCAAAATTGTTCACTGCCTGCCACTTCGACAAAAGCGCCCTGCTGCAGCTCGACGCGGACGGTTTTGAGGCCCGTCAGCTTGCCGTTTTCACCTACAAACTCTTTAGTGGCAATCGCAAACTCTCGCTCACAGCCCTCTTGGTGACTGGACGAAGTGCGTAACTTGTAGGGCCAGTACGGCCAGGTCAGCGCCTTGTCTTCTTGCTCTGGCGGGCGCGCCATCAGTTCAAATTGCACTAGGCTGGCAGCACCTTGACGGTTGGCTGTTCCCACGCAATCCGAACCGGTATCACCACCACCAATCACGATCACCCGCTTACCTTCCGCGCGCAACTGCTCAGGCATCACCACGCCTGCATTGACACGGTTTTGCTGCGGCAAAAACTCCATGGCGAAATGCACGCCAGTAAGCTCGCGCCCTGGCACCGGCAAATCACGTGACTGTTCGGCACCACCGGTGAGTAATACTGCGTCGAAGTCCTGCAGCAGGCTGCTCGGGCTAACACTCTGCGTAGCCCAGTTGGTCACTTTGCTATCGGCAGGTAAATCGCCGCTCAAGGTGTTGGTACGAATCTCGACACCTTCAGCCAGTAATTGCTCAACGCGGCGATCGATATGCACTTTTTCCAGCTTGAAATCAGGAATACCAAAACGCAGCAAACCACCCACTTGATCATTTTTTTCAAACAGGGTGACACTGTGCCCGACCCGCGCCAATTGCTGCGCTGCCGCCAGACCTGCAGGAC
>JAAXZZ010000210.1 GCA_012719655.1 Gammaproteobacteria bacterium
GAGCGGCTATGCCTTACACTATTGCTAATTTATCGACTACTTATACGAGAATGCCGTGCTCAAAGCACTTAAAAATATTTTTAAAAAAGATGCGCCCGCAACCTCTGCGCCAGCTGAGGCTATTGATACCTCTGTGAGTGTGACCACAACAGCCGAGCACGCCGCACCTGCTGCTAAGCCGCCTAAAAGCTCAGAGCGCAAAGCCTCAACTAAAAAATCACGCAATCGCGCCGCCAAGCCCATTAAGCCGCAGACATCTTGGTCACTCAGCGATTTTGTGGTCGAGCCTGCCGAAGGCAAAATGCGCTTCCATGACTTTGCTCTAGCGCCCGAATTGATGCATGCCATTCAAGACTTAGGCTTTCCTTATTGCACACCAATCCAAGCGCAAGTGTTGGGTCATACTCTCGCAGGTAAGGATGCTATTGGCCGCGCACAAACAGGCACAGGTAAAACTGCCGCTTTTTTAATTTCTATTATCAGTCAACTGACGCAAACACGCCCACCCGATGAGCGTTATATGGGTGAGCCACGTGCGCTTATTATCGCACCAACCCGTGAACTGGTTGTGCAAATTGCTAATGATGCAATCGCACTGACCAAATACACCAACCTCAATGTGATGAGTTTTGTTGGTGGTATGGACTTTGATAAACAGCGCAAACAACTGGAGTCACGCTACTGCGATATTCTCGTGGCTACCCCAGGACGCTTATTAGATTTTAACCAGCGCGGCGAAGTGCACCTTGATATGGTTGAGGTGTTGGTGCTGGACGAAGCGGATCGTATGTTGGACATGGGCTTTATTCCGCAAGTACGACAAATCATTCGCCAAACCCCTCATAAAGAAGAACGGCAAACTTTACTGTTCTCCGCAACCTTCACAGACGATGTGATGAACCTATCGAAGCAATGGACCACTGATCCTGCGATTGTTGAAATTGAGCCAGAAAACGTGGCCAATGATTCGGTCGAGCAGCATGTCTTTGCTGTGGCTGGCAGTGATAAATACAAACTACTGTACAACCTGATCAAGAAGAACAACTGGCCGCGCGTGATTGTCTTTGCAAACCGTAAAGACGAAGTGCGCCGCATTGAAGAACGCCTCACTCGTGACCGCATCAGCGCGGCACAGATGTCCGGTGATGTTGCTCAGCACAAACGCATCAAAGTACTTGAAGACTTCCGTGCTGGTCGTATTCGTGTGCTGGTTGCCACTGACGTGGCTGGTCGTGGCATTCATGTTGACGATATCAGCCATGTGGTCAACTTTACCCTGCCAGAAGATCCAGATGATTATGTACATCGCATTGGCCGTACCGGTCGCGCTGGCACTACGGGTGTATCCATTAGCTTTGCCGGTGAAGATGATGCCTATGCGCTGCCACCCATTGAAGCGTTGCTGGGCCATAAGATCCAATGCGAAACACCCACTGAAGACTTATTAGTCGATCCACCCAAAAGCCGCTAATCATTAACCGGTTTACAGCCTACACTGTAAGCGCGACCTTCTGACGTGCTTACAGTCGTTACAGGCATCGACACTGCAAAACAATTGCATCAAACTCAAGCCTGACTGGCTCTTGCCGATGAAAGTAGAAGACCCATTCTAGTTAGCTTGTCGCACCACACGTTCAACCTTTGTCTGCTTAATTGTACTGGAAGCACTCGCCATGATAAAAAACATGAAATTCAGCCATAAAATTCTTCTGGCAGCTTCACTTGTGGTGCTTGCTGCTTTCTCATTATTTGCTTTGTATAACGATTACTTGCAGCGTCATGCCATTAAGGAAGACCTAGAAAACTACCTTCACGAGATTGGCAGTTTAGCCTCGAGTAATATTGAGCACTGGCTCTCGGGCCGTATTTTATTACTCGAGAGCACCGCTCAATCTATTGCCAACGACAGCGAGCACCAGCACGTTGTTAACCTAATTGAACAAAAAGCTCTGGCTAATACTTTTTTATACACTTATTTAGGCACAAACGACGGGCAATTCATTTCTCGCCCAAAGGACAGCATCCCTGATGGTTTTGATCCTCGCAGCCGTCCTTGGTACACAGCGGCAAACAGTGCAAACGCATCAACCCTGACAGAACCTTATCTTGATGTATCCATCAACGAATTAGTCGTCACAATTGCCACTCCTGTAGAAAATACTGGCGTCGTTGGCGGTGATTTAAGCCTTGAGGTTTTGACGCAAATACTCAGTAACCTCCACATTGGCGGGCTAGGCTATGCTTTTCTCGCCAGTTCCGATGGCAAGATTCTTGTCCATCCGGACAAAAGCGCAGTCAACAAATCGATTAAAGAGCTCTATCCAGAGAACACGCCGACAATTAACAATTCTTTTAGTGAAACAACACTCAAGGATGCGACACAAATACTGACTTTCGCCCCTATCGAAGGTTTACCCTCGGTGAAATGGTATGTCGGCTTAGCTGTCGATAAAGATCAAGCCTATGAAATGCTCAGTGAGTTCAGAGCATCGGCTATCATTGCGACTGTTATTGCAGTTGCAATCATTATTGCCTTGCTTAGCATGCTTATTCGTATTCTTATGCAGCCACTACATACTACCGGTCGTGCGATGCAAGATATCGCCCGCGGTGAAGGTGATTTGACTCAGCGCTTACGGATTGAATCAAATGATGAAATTGGTCAACTAGCGGCTTCTTTCAACCAATTTGTTGAGCGTATTCATAGCTCCATTAGTGAAGTGGCATCCGCTACAGCCTTGGTCAATGAGGTGGCTCAACTTGTGGTCAATGCATCCAACGCCTCAATGCTGAACTCTGATGAGCAAGCCAGCCGCACCAACAGTGTTGCCGCAGCCATTAATCAACTGGGGGCTGCCACCCAAGAAATTGCCCGCAACGCTGCAGATGCATCAAGCCATGCCTCATCTGCTCGACTAAAAGCTGAAGATGGACGTCAGGTGCTAGAGAAAACCATTACAGCCATGAACGCCCTATCAGAGCAAATCCGCAGTTCGTGTAGCAATATTGAAATATTGAACAGTAAAACAGTCGATATTGGTCAGATCCTAGAAGTCATCCAAAGCATCTCACAACAGACCAACTTACTCGCTCTAAACGCTGCCATTGAAGCGGCTCGCGCCGGTGAAGCAGGCCGTGGTTTTGCGGTGGTCGCGGATGAAGTGCGTAATCTTGCGCACCGCACCCAAACCTCAGCACAAGAAATTCAACAAATGATCGAGCAACTGCAAGTCGGTTCTCGTGATGCTGTAACCACAATGACCGAAAGTCAGCGCCACAGTGAAGAAAGTGTCAGCATCGCCAATCAAGCTGGGCAAAGCTTGGGTATCGTCACCGAGCAAATCGGTGAGATTGATGGCATGAATCAGTCTGTAGCAACGGCAACAGAGGAGCAAACCTCTGTGGTTGAATCAATCAATATGGATATCACTGAAATCAACACTTTAAATCAAGAAGGGGTGGAAAACTTGCAAGCCACTTTACGAGCCTGTGGTGATCTAGACCAACAAGCCAAACGCTTGAAAAGCTTGGTTGATAGCTTCCGTATCTAATAGCTGTGCAATTAAAAAAGCCAGACGTGCTTAAGCGTCTGGCTTTTTCTGTTTGAACTAAAACTAAGCAGCAGTCTGCATCCGTCTAATACGCCGCGTTAAGCTAAACATAATCATCATAAAGGTCAGCAAAATCGGCATCACGCCAATATTAAAGAACTTTAGTTTAGTGCCTAACGCCTCAATATCGGCATTAAGCTGGTAACGCACGTCACGCAACTCTTTACGC
>JAAXZZ010000211.1 GCA_012719655.1 Gammaproteobacteria bacterium
ATTTAATTGTGAGCAACCTTTACAGCCACTGCTCTTTGAGACTTCAACAAGCACTTGAAAGTGCCGATAAAGCCGTGACGACTCTTGCCCACAAGGTTATGCTAGCCATCTTTTTAACTTTGAGAATCTACTATGCTTACCGTTAACGAATACTTTAATGGCACAGTAAAATCCATCAGCTTTAACACCAGCAAGGGTTCTGCCAGCGTCGGTGTAATGACAGCCGGCGAATACACTTTTAGCACAGCCAGCGCTGAAGTGATGCATATTATCAGTGGTAGTGCAGCGATAAAACTCAGCGACAGCAGCGACTGGCAAACGGTAGCAGCTGGCGAACAGTTCAGCGTAGACGCACATAGCAGCTTTTTAATTAAACTCAGCGGCGATACTGCCTATTTATGCGAGTACCGCTAAGCCCCCGATCCACTATAGAGTAACGCCTACGCCCTACTCGTCACCTTGGTTGCTTTGGAATAAAAATGAACTTATCGAACATTGATCTCAACTTATTCATTGTCTTTGACGCCATTTATACCGAAGGCAACCTAACCCGCGCTGGGCAAATTCTTGGCATCACCCAGCCTGCTACATCAAACGCTTTAGCTAGGCTGCGTGACACCTTTAACGATCCTCTATTTGTGCGCACCGCGAACGGCATGCTGCCAACACCATTGGCGCAAAATATTATTACCCCAGTGCGCAGTGCCTTACAGTTACTGCGCAGCTCAGTGCATGACAGTCGTGTGTTTGATCCAGCCAATGCGCATAAGACATTTCGCCTCAGCATGACTGATCTTTTAGAAGACACTTTATTACCTGCCACATTTCAGCGCTTACATAAGCTCGCGCCTAACGTGCGCATTGAAAGCTTATTAGCGCGCCGCCGCGAAACGGCTAAAGAGCTGGCCGCAGGCCATTTAGATTTTGCCATTGATGTGCCGATCAACAACGATCCACAATTGCTCCACACGAAGTTACTAGAAGACCGCTATGTCTGTGCGATGCGCAAAGGCCACCCATTAGCCAGCTATAAAAACATCACCCTTGAGCAATACTTAGCCACCCAGCATATTCACATTTCATCACGCCGCAGCGGCTTAGGCCCGATCGATCTAGCGCTCGGCAAGCTGGGGCTGCAGCGTAATATTGTTTTACGCTCGCAACATTACTTGATGGCACATACGGTTTTACAAAACACTAATTTAACCATCACCGCACCAGCGCGCTTTGTAGCGCACTACAATCTGCACAGTGTGGAGCTGCCCATTGCCGGCATCACCCCCATTGAAAGCCATCTATTTTGGCACAGTAGCGCCGACCAAGACCCCGCTAACCGCTGGATGCGCGAGCAATTATTGCAAGTGGCGCAGCAGATCAGCCAAACCTCGAGCAACTAAAACAACCGCTTCTTTACATAGCGATTGATGATCAAACCAGCGTCTTGCGCAAAAAATCAGCAATACGTTGCGCACTCAGTGTCATGTATTGCTCATGGGTAAAACCGCTACGCTTTAACGGCTTGAGATCATGATCAGCAAACGCCAACCACGCAAACTCAATCGCGGTTGATAACGGATACGGCTGCACAATCACTTTCGCACCTAAAGCATCGCGCTCGCCCTGCACTATTAATGTCGGTGTACGCAAATCCGTTAGGTGCTCAATACGTGGACGGTCGGTTTTGCCAGCAGGGTAAAACGGATAACCCAAACACACCAGCGCCTGCACTTGTAGTTCATCGGCCAGCATACTGGCGATGCGCCCACCCATCGACTTACCAGCGAGCACCAGCGGTCCTGCGACTTGAGCGCGCACTTGGGTATAAACCTTACGCCAAGTATCTAGCAACACGGCCATCTGATTAGGCGGCCGACGCACAGCATCGAGCCTACGCTGCGCCATATAAGGAAATTCAAAGCGCACGACGCTAACCCCTAAAGCCTGTAAACGCTCGCTCATATCCTGCATAAACGCACTGTCCATCGGTGCACCGGCGCCGTGCGCGAAAATCATTGTGCACCATGAATCCATGGCCTCATTACGCAAAAAAACCATTACCACCTCATTAATATACTTAAAAATAAACTCTTTGACCGTTGACC
>JAAXZZ010000212.1 GCA_012719655.1 Gammaproteobacteria bacterium
AATTTCATATAACTTTGAGCTATAAAAACCAATCTTTACTGCGCGCTATCTATCAATATGGCTCGACACAATGCGGGCGAGCCGCCCGCGCTCCCAGAAAACAAGAGCTGTGTGGCTTTTTGAATCGCGGGCTTGGCGAGTCGCCTGCGCGCCCAAAAACAGGAGCTGTGTGGCTTTTTGAATCGTGGGTTTGGCGAGCTGTCGGCGCTCTATCCAGAGCGTAAGGTCACAGTGTTAACCGCGTGGGTGGTGTTCGCTATGTAAAGCCTGTAAACGTGCGCGTGCGACATGGGTATAAATTTGTGTCGTCGACAAATCAGTGTGCCCAAGTAACATCTGCACAACGCGTAAATCTGCGCCATGGTTTAACAGATGGGTTGCAAAGGCATGCCG
This sequence comes from Gammaproteobacteria bacterium, assembly GCA_012719655.1. Classification (GTDB taxonomy): domain Bacteria; phylum Pseudomonadota; class Gammaproteobacteria; order Pseudomonadales; family Pseudomonadaceae; genus Denitrificimonas. Next base: position 394 of record JAAXZZ010000212.1, read on the forward strand.
CAGCGTATGCGGTGATAATGGCTTACGAATACCAGCCACTTGTGCATGCAATTTTATCCGGTACCAAAACGTTTGCCGCGTCATCTGTTGGCCACGCTGACTTGGAAATAAACAATCGGTCACAGCGCCGCCTAGAAGCTCGCCACGCCCATCTTTAAGGTAGCGCACGATCCAATCTAGGGCTGTTTCACCCATCGGCACTAAACGCTCTTTAGAGCCCTTACCTGTTACGCGCACAACACCTTGGCGGGTATTGAGTTGATCTAAGGTCAAACTCACCAGCTCCGTGACCCGAAGACCGCAGGCATATAAAACCTCCAGCATACAACGATCGCGCAGGCCGAGCACCTCATCAACATTAGGTGCGCCAAGCAACGCTTCAACATCGGCTTCGGACAATGTGTCGGGTAAAGAACGGCCAATTTGTGGTAACTCAACTTGTAGGGTCGGATTTTCAATAATCCGACCTTCCTCAAGTAAATACTGGTAGAAACCCCTAGCGCCCGACAAAAATCGTGCACTGGAGCGCGCTTTATAACCGGCTTCTAAGCGCCAACTCAAATACTCAAGCAAGGTATCGCGTCGCACCTCTTGCAAGCTTTGCCCACGCAGTAATAACCACTGGGCAAACTGTTCAAGATCACTGCGGTAGGCCATGCGAGTATTATCCGCAAGGCCACGCTGCAACCAAGCCGCATCTAAAAATTGGGTTAAGGCTGATAAATCAGGCTGTTGACTCACTTGCATTGCATTTCCCAAGCTCAAACGCTATAGCCTACGGCATTGCAGAGACCACTATCGTTGCTGTCTTAAGGATTCCCTAAGGCGCTAAATAGGATGAACGCGTTAAACCCAAACGCAAAGCATCTAAATACTGAGCACGCTCGCGTGGGGTGATCGCTGCACTAGAAACTTTATCACGGTAGTACGTCATCAACTCTTCTGGCGATAAATGCACATAGCGCAACATATCTTCAATGGTGTCGTGCGTTTCAATACCATCGTGATAGACACTGCCATCGGCACGCTGATAGAGATTCACCGAATCAGTATCACCAAACAAGTTGTGCATATCACCTAATATCTCTTGATAATCACCGACTAAAAAAATCGACAGCAGATAGTCCTCACCTTCACGCAGCTCATGTACCGGCATGCTGGTTTCGATGCTTTGCTCATCGACATACTGCTTAATTTTACCATCAGAGTCACAGGTTAAATCCTGCAATACGGCGCGACGCATCGGCTCTTCATCAAGTCGCTGCAGCGGCATAATTGGCAAAATCTGGCCAATCGCCCAAGTATCTGGGAGGCTTTGGAAAACTGAAAAGTTACAGATGTACTTATCAGCAAGCTTATCATTGAGCTCATCCATCACCACACGGTGCGAGCGCTGTCGGGCTTTTAGTTGATTGAGTAAACGACGGCACAAAGCAAAATAACACTGCTCACCCAAGGCTTTCTGCGCTAGCGTAATTTTACCAGCACCATATTGTGAGCCGATCTCAGCAAAAAAGTGAGTGGCGCGCCAGTAACTTTCAGCAACCGTTTCAGGATCATTTTCCGCCAGTAAATCAATCAGTTCCTGCAGCGCTTGAGGGTACTCAACATCGGCCTCAATCTCTGGCATGGCATCGTTGTGACTTTCCACATCGGTTACCTGCACCACCAATAAAGCATGGTGCGCAGTCATCGCACGACCGCTTTCCGAAAGAATATGCGGATGCGGTAGATCAAGGCGATCACAAAACTCGCGCAGCATACTGACAATCGTTGCGGCGTAATCTTCCATATCATAGTTAATTGAGCTGGCATTGCGCGAGTGTGTGCCGTCGTAATCGACGCCCAGACCACCGCCGACGTCAATATGATCGAGCGGCAAACCGAGCATGCGCAGTTCAGCGTAATAACGAATGGCTTCGCGCAAACCTTTGCGGTAATCGGCGATATTAGAAATTTGCGAGCCCATGTGAAAATGCAGCAAACGAATACCATCTGCAATACCCGCCTGGCGAAACTGCTCAACCACACGTAACAACTGCGCCGCCGATAAACCAAATTTGGAGCGCTCGCCACCGGTATCAGCCCATTTGCTTGAGGCTAAAGACGACAGGCGCACACGCAAGCCAACCTGTGGGATGACAGCCAACTCAGCGGCTTCTTCGATGACTAATTTAACTTCAGATTCTTTTTCAATAACGATAAAAACATTATGAACCAGACGCTGACCAATCAATGCCAAACGAAAAAACTCACGGTCTATGTAGCCATTACAAATGATCGTCCCTCCTTTCGGCGCCAGGGCTAAAACCGCTAATAACTCAGGCTTAGAACCCGCTTCCAGACCAATATTGACCTTCTCGGTGGCGATGATGCTTTCGATCACCGCTTCTTGCTGATTGACCTTAATTGGATACACCGGCGTGTATTGACTGTGGTATTCATACTTTTCAATGCTGGCAGCAAAGGCATCACTGAGACGGCGCACACGGTCTTGTAAAATCTCTGGAAAACGCACAAGCAGCGGCAGTTGCAAACCACTGCTACGCAATTTGGCAATTTCTTTGGCCAAGTCTATACCCTGACAGAGCTCGCGACTCGGATTCACCATCACCCGACCGGCATCATTGATAGAAAAATACTCACTGCCCCAGTGACGTATGCCATATAGGCTGCGACTGTCAGCAACAGTCCATTGACTACCATCATCTTTGCGGGTGCGTCGAACGCTCATGCATACTCCTTAAAGCCAATACGCCCTTACAATGAGCCGGCCAATAGACGCACTCATTCGGGCAAAAATCAATAGACTCAAGACTAAGCGCTATTGGACAGTGGCGCAATGTTGAGACGGTAAAGAAGTGTGGCAGTTGGCGAGACGAACGTTCTTCTACAACTCAGATCGTCCGTTATAAACGGGTTTGGCAATGATGCGCCAATCGGCACCAACGCTACGAATATCGGTGATCTGCAGATCCACTGCATCGGCCATCACGTCGATAGGCAATTGCAACAAAGGTTGCGCGCTAGAACCCAGCAACTTGGCCGCCATGTAGACATAAAGCTCATCGACTAAACCCGCTTGCATAAATGCACCAGCCAAATGCGGCCCAGCCTCAACCAGCAACTCATTGACACCACGCTGACCTAACGCATTCAGCACAGCAGTTAAATCAACATGGCCATTCACTGCAGGCAATTGTAGGTATTCAATCTGCGCGGTATTGGCCGGTGGAGTTTGATGGGTGACCACCCATACTGGGCCAACAGTGAAAAAGGCCATATCAGTAGGAACGCGTAAACGCCCATCGATGACGATTCGCAGGGGTGGTCGCGATAAAGCCAGCTCGCGCAATGGCTCATCTAATGGCAGCTGCTCAGCGCGTACGGTCAAGCGCGCATCATCAGTTAAGACAGTTGCAGCGCCGGTCAAAATAGCACTGCAGCGCGCGCGCAAACATTGTACATCGGCACGCGCAGCAGGCCCTGTAATCCACTGACTCTCGCCACTGGCCATGGCTGTACGACCATCAAGACTCATTGCCAGTTTTAAACGCACAAATGGTAATCCTGTTTCCATGCGTTTGACAAAACCGCAGTTTAAACGGCGCGCGGCCGCAGCCAATTCGCCCGTCATCACCTCAACCTCAATGCCTTGCTGACGCAGATAAGCCAGACCGCGCCCAGCCACTTGCGGATTTGGATCTTGCATGGCCACTACCACACGCGCTACGCCCGATCGTGCTAAAGCTTCTGCACAAGGCGGAGTGCGACCATGATGGCTGCACGGCTCTAACGTCACATAGGCAGTGGCACCCAGCGCCAATGCGCCCGCTTGACGCAATGCATGCACTTCGGCATGGGGCTCACCAGCGCGTACATGCCAGCCTTCACCGACCACTTGCTGTTGCGCGACAATCACACAACCGACGCGTGGATTGGGATGTGCGCTATACAAGCCTTGCTCCGCTAGACGCAAAGCCTGCGCCATGTAGACCTGATCGTTCATTCTGTCTCTTTACTTTGATCGCTGGCCATCAGATCAATTTCCTTACGGAACTCATTCAAATCTTGGAAGCGTCGATACACTGAAGCGAAGCGAATATACGCCACTTCGTCGAGCTTTTTTAGCTCATTCATCACCAACTCGCCCACCACCAAAGATTGCACTTCACGCTCACCGTTGGCGCGCAGTTTGCGCTTGATACTGGCCACTGCCTCTTCTAAGCGCTCAAGACTGACAGGACGTTTCTCTAAAGCGCGCAACATGCCTGCACGAAACTTTTCTTCATCAAAAGGTTGACGACTGCCATCTTGCTTAATTAAGCGCGGCAACACTAACTCAGCAGTCTCAAAGGTGGTAAAGCGCTCTTCACACAGCAAGCATTCACGACGACGTCGCACTTGATCACCATTGGTGACTAAGCGCGAATCAATCACTTTGGTGTCATTGGCACCACAAAAAGGACAATACATTTCGCTTGATCGCCTATAAAAAGAAAACCCGATAGTAACTGATCTGTCACAGAAGAAAAATTAGCCAGCAGTCATCTGCGCATCAGTAAGCTTTACATCGACGACACTAGGCTAGTGTTTCGCCTCCACAATCAAAGCGCCTTGATCTTCGCGCCAGCTGACTCGACTAAGAAAGCTCATGCCTAACAAAACATCACGGGGAAACTCACCATCGAGCACCATCGCATCGACTCCCAGCACTTCAATCGCACCCAGCTTGACGCTATTCAAATACACACGCCAAGCTTTCTCAGTGCCGCTGGCGGTACTCACCATCACCGGGCTGCCTTTAGTCTTAAAGTCAATGCCTAAGCGCCGCGCTTGCTGGGCATTCATGGCAATTGTGGACGCCCCAGTATCCACCATAAAGGGCACACTGTAGCCATTGACTAAACCAGTCACCCAATAATGCCCTGCCGCACCTTTGGAAATGGTCAGACGGCGTTTCTCTGGCGCAGCAAAACCACCGCTGCCATAATCTCGGCTCAAGGTATAGGTCGATTGCACCCCATCAATACTCAATACCGCCGAGCGACTGTCAGCACTCACCACTGTCACGCCTTGCGGACCAGTAGCGCCTGCTTTGACGAGGGTGCGCTGGCCATCAATGTTCAATAGCGCCGCATTCGGAAACAGGCCCACCACACGAACCGTCGGCTGTGCAGCAGCCAACATGCTGCCGGTCAGCACCATCAGCGCCATTAGCCATCGAAAATATTCCATTCTTCTCTCTCCCCCAAGATAATCCATGCTTAAAGGGTGAAAAACCAAGCCGCGTAAAGCACTGCCGCCGCAATCACCCCAGCCAACATATCATCAATCATAATGCCAAAACCGCCCGTGACGTTGCGATCCAACACCGAGATCGGCCACGGCTTAGCAATATCGAGCAGACGGAAAACCACAAAACCCAGTAGCCACCACAGCCAAGTGTTAGGTAAAAAAATCAACGTGATCCAAATACCAACAAATTCATCCCAAACAATGCCACCATGATCATGCACACCAAGATCAGCAGCCACACGTCCGCACAACCACACGCCAAATACGCTGGCCGCGGCAATCCATAGTAAGGCCAACCATAACGGCAGCATGTGCAGCAAAGGTACAAAGGCTAAACCAACCAAAGTCCCCCAAGTACCTGGGGCTTTTTTCGCTAAACCCGCGCCTAAGCCAAAGGCAAGAAAATGCCAGAGGTTGCTCCATACTTTAGGGCTGTGCATGTATTTTTATCCTTATTGAAAATGCTGATAGCCAAGATGGGCGCACTTGATTGATTGCCCTGCGCTATCGAGCAACTGCACACCTTGCCCAGCACTGACCCGGCCAATCACCTGCACAGCGGTAAACCGTTGTTGCAATGCCTCAAGGTATGAGGCAGCAATAGTAAAGGCTAACTGGTAGTCATCACCACCGCTTAGCGCACATTGCAGCGCATCGGCATCACCGCCCGTTCGGAGCACTGCCGCAGCAATCGGCACCCGCGCCTGCTCAATCTGCAAAGCGACCTTCGAAGCTTTCGCGATGTGCCCACAATCGGCCAATAAGCCATCAGAAATATCCAGCGCAGCGCTGGCTTTGCCCAGCAACCACCGCCCCAGCTCTAATTGCGGCTGCGGCGTCCAATAGGCGGCCAAGAGTTGCTGCTGGGCTTCTGCAGGCACAGTGTCCGCTGCCACTTGCCCGAGCACGAAAGGCAAGGCCGCCGCTGCAGCGCCTAAGGGTCCGCTGACACACAGCAGATCGCCCACCTGTGCACCAGAACGTAGCAGGCTGTGGTGGGTAGGCACAGCCCCCATCACTGTGACCGTCATGGCTAAGGGTCCGCGCGTGGTGTCGCCACCAATTAAAGCAATCGCACAGTGCTGGGCCATGGCGCTTAAACCTTCACTAAAGGCCTGTAACCAAGGCGTATCAATCTGCTCAAGGGTGATGGCGAGGGTAAAACCAAGCGGCTTGGCGCCCATTGCGGCTAAATCACTGACCGCGACAGCTAAGACGCGCTGACCCAGTAAAAAGGGCGGTGAATCTTTAGGGAAATGAACGCCACTGACTAAGCTGTCGGTGGATACAGCGCAGTAGTGCCCGGTAGGAATCTGCAGTAAGGCACAGTCATCGCCAATGCCTAAAGGGATATTTTCACCGCCCTGCGCACAGGCCGAGCGGGTGAAAAAATGTTGAATCAACTCAAACTCATTCATTGCGCCACGCCCACCATTAAGCTTCTAAGCTTCGGCGAGCGTGCCAAAGATTATTGTTTATTGAGTTTTGCGTCACGGATTTCTGCACCACGTAAACGCAGCGCCAGTTTATCCAGTACGCCATTGACATACTTGTGGCCATCGGTTGCGCCAAACACCTTTGCCAATTCAATACCTTCATTGATCACCACACGATATGGCACATCAATACGATTGCTCAGTTCCCAAGTGGCTAAGCGTAAAATGGCCCATTCAACCGGATCCAGTTCGCTCATTGGGCGATCGAGAAACGGTTCAATTAAGGCATCAATTTCACTTTTCTTACCAGGAACACCGCGTAGAATCTCATTGAAGTACGCACCATCGACGCCAGTAAAGTCATTATCAACTCGAAACTGTGCTTCGATTTCATTTAGGTTTTGTCCAGCCACATGCCATTGATACAAGGCTTGCATCGCCAAAGTACGTGCAACGCGACGCATGGCAATGCGTCCTGTTGCACGCGGCGGTGGGTTATCGCGACAGTCGTCGTTATTTAAACTCACTTGGCCTCCAGCTGCGCAAGCAGACTGACCATTTCCAGCGCCGACAACGCTGCTTCAACACCTTTGTTACCGGCTTTAGTACCAGAACGCTCGATGGCTTGTTCAATGGAGTCAACGGTCAGTACGCCAAAAGCCACTGGCACACCAAATTGCATAGAGACCTGTGCTAAACCTTTAGTGCACTCGCCAGATACATATTCAAAATGCGGCGTACCGCCACGAATGACCGCGCCTAAGGCAATAATTGCGGCGTATTCTTTACGCTCAGCAACTTTCTGCGCCACTAAAGGCAGCTCAAAAGCACCCGGTGCGCGAATCACGGTAATTGAATCTTTACTCACACCGTGACGCACTAATGTATCAATTGCACCTTCAACCAAACTTTCAACAACAAAGCTGTTAAAACGGCCAACAACCAGCGCAAATGTGCCTTGTGGGGCAATAAAGGTACCTTCGATTGTCTTCAAGGTCATGTTTTTCCCATCCTAATAAAGAGCGAAGGAGCAGCAATATCTGCTGCTCCAGTAACAGTTAATCC
>JAAXZZ010000213.1 GCA_012719655.1 Gammaproteobacteria bacterium
CAATCAGCCAATGCCACATTAGGCGCAACCACCACGTGATAAGCCAACCCTTCAGCCACCATCTGCTCTTCTAAGCTCACGCCATTGCGATCATATAAATTGGCTAACATCCGTCCATAGCGATCTTGGCTTTGCTCACCAACACGCAAGCTGACTTTATTATTATTGGCCTTGATTAAAGCAGTTAAACGGCGCTTAGCTTGAACGGCATAAGGCTCAGCCGTACGACCACGCCCACCAAGCTCCGGCGCATTAATACCGATTAGACGCACTCGACGATTATCTTGAAGACGAATCGTATCGCCATCCACCACATTGCGCACAGCATACTCAGGAGAAACTTCTTTTATCGAGCACAATGACGTCGCAGCTGCACTACCACAAGATAGCAGTAAAAAAAAAGCGCCCATAAAGGAAGCTTTTTTCAGCATTGCAACGACCGATTTGAAATGGGTCATTTAAATACTCATTATTTTGTTGCGCTAAAACCGCCAAAACGCTGTTTAAAGCGATCGATACGACCACCCACATCAAGCACTTTTTGTTTACCGGTATAGAACGGGTGACACTCGGAACATACATCAATACTGATGTCTTTACCGATGGTAGAGCGAGTAGTGATCACGTTACCACCGCTGCAGGTAGCGTTGATTTCAACATAATTTGGGTGAATATCGGCTTTCATGGTGCTTCCTCAACATAACCGTGCCGCCACCCAACACCATTGTCGAGTACCGCACGAAAAACAGGGTGTGAATAATACCAGAGCACCTAGGCGTTGCAATAGTATTATTTATCAAGATTCACGCCACCGCTCTATTCATCGATTAATCTTAACAACACATTAACGCTTATCACTTAAATCATACAGCTTTCGCACTTATGTAATCTTTTCGTCATACTATAAGCCTACAAATCGTTATATGACCCGCTTTTACGGGATGAGGAGCTACTGTGAGCACCAATACTGCCAATCGAATTTTCCCTGCCACTCGTTTGCGCCGCAACCGTCGTGATGATTTTTCACGTCGCTTGGTGCGTGAAAACCAATTAAGTGTTGATGACCTCATTTATCCAGTATTTGTCTTAGACGGCAGCAACCGCAGAGAAGCGGTGCCTTCCATGCCAGGCATTGAACGCCTCTCTATTGATCTTTTACTTAAAGAAGCAGAACTCTGGGTCGAGCTGGGCATTCCTGCATTGGCATTATTTCCGGTCACACCATTAGAAAACAAATCGCTGGATGCTGCCGCCGCCTGGGATCCAGAAGGTATTGCTCAACGCGCCGTGCGCGCTTTGCGCGAGCGTTTTCCAGAGCTTGGCGTAATTACCGATGTGGCGCTCGACCCCTTCACCACCCACGGCCAAGACGGCATTTTAGACGACAACAACTATGTCTTAAATGAAGAAACTGTTGATGCATTAGTGCGCCAAGCACTTTCGCATGCCGAGGCTGGAGCGCAGATTGTTGCTCCGTCGGACATGATGGATGGTCGCGTTCAAGCGATTCGCGAAGCCTTAGAAATGGCAGGCCACAGCAATGTGCGCATCATGGCTTACTCTGCCAAATACGCAAGCTCTTACTACGGCCCATTCCGCGATGCAGTCGGCTCAGCTGCCAATTTAGGCAAAGCCAATAAATCCACATATCAAATGGACCCTGCCAACAGTAACGAAGCCTTACATGAAGTTGCTACCGACCTCAGCGAAGGTGCAGACATGGTTATGGTTAAGCCAGGTATGCCGTA
>JAAXZZ010000214.1 GCA_012719655.1 Gammaproteobacteria bacterium
AACCTGTATCATGCGGGCGCGGCGAGACCTCGCTAAACCAGACCTGATCACCTTTAACAAAGAGCTCCACACCAAAGACGCCACGACCACCTAATGAGTCTGTAATGCATTGCGCTACTCGCTGCGCTTCAGCTAATGCTGCAGCGCTCATCACTTGCGGCTGCCATGATTGGACATAATCACCACGCTCTTGCAAATGACCAATAGGCTGACAAAAGCTGGTGCCATCAACATGACGCACGGTCAGCAATGTGATTTCATAGTCAAAGTCAATAAATCCTTCAACGATGACTCGCCCAGCACCAGTACGCCCGCCCTCTTGCGCAATTTGCCAGGCACTCTCTAGATCAGCTTCGCTATGCAAGACACTTTGTCCTTTGCCAGACGAACTCATCAACGGTTTAACCACGCACGGGTAACCGACCTGCAGAACAGCAGCACAATATTCGCCGTAATTGTCAGCAAAGCAATAAGGCGACGTCGGCAGCTCTAACTCTTCAGCGGCCAAGCGACGAATACCTTCACGATCCATGGTCAACTGCGCAGCGCGCGCAGTCGGAATCACCGTAAATCCTTCGCTTTCGAGGGCCACCAAGGTCGCCGTGGCAATCGCTTCTATCTCTGGAACGATATAATGCGGCTGCTCCAACTCAATCACCGCACGTAACGCCGCATCATCCAGCATATTAATCACATGACTGCGATGCGCAACTTGCATAGCTGGGGCGTTAGCATAGCGATCAACAGCAATGACTTCGACACCAAAACGCTGCAACTCTAGCGCAACTTCTTTGCCGAGTTCGCCAGAGCCACAGAGCAAAACTCGCACAGCAGTCGCTGATAATGGTGTTCCAATACGGGGCATTTCCTATCCTCATTAATTAACTTAACAAACCTTGCTGGCGAGCGCGTTGCTCAAGCTCTTCAAGCACTTCACGCCGCTGTTGGTTGGTCATAGTACCCCAGCGCCTGATTTCATCAGCACTGCGCTGGCAACCCATACAGATATCATTGATATCTAATGCGCATAAACTCACACAGGGTGATTTAACCGGTTTTTCGCGCGCTTTAGAGGGTGTCGTCATTGTCTACCTGTAAGTCTTTAGCGTAACGCCGAGCATTATGCACATAATGCGCAGCATTGGCCTCCAGCATCTTTTTCTGCTGCTCAGTGAGCTCTCGTACAATTTTACCTGGCGAGCCGACAACAAGACTGCCATCAGGAATTTCTTTGCCTTCAGAAATTAAGGTGTTAGCGCCAATGATGCAATGTTTACCAATTCTCGCGCCATTGAGAATCACCGCGCCAATACCAATCAAACTATGGTCACCAACGCTGCAACCATGCAACATCGCGTTATGCCCAACAGTCACTCCTTTACCTAAAGTCAGCGGCCAGCCCATATCGGTATGCATGACAGTGCCATCTTGCACGTTACTGTTTTCGCCGATGTGAATCAGCTCATTATCGCCGCGTAACACAGCGTTAAACCAAACGCTGGCACCTGCTTCTAAGCGCACTTTACCAATCACGGCGGCGTTTGGTGCAACCCAGCTGTCTGGATGTGCATCAACTCGGCTATCTGCTAAACGATATTTCATCGGTGACTCCTTTATGCTTTTATTTAGAGTTCTTTTTTGCTCAACTGTGGCGGTTCCGTCAGGATGATTTTAGTGTCGTACACGAGATTGACTAATTCGACCAACATGACAGCGGTCAAACCCCAAATTTTATAATCTTCAAATTGGTAACTGGGTACATACCAAGTACGCCCCAAGTAATCGATGCGATGGGTTATTTCTCGGGGGTCGCTGGCAAAAAAATCCAGTGGCACTGAAAACACTGAATCGATTTCATCCGCATTAGTTCGGTATTCAACATAGTCAGGCACAATACCCACATAAGGCGTCACTTTAACGGCATGCCGAGATACTACTTCACTGAGCGGCCCAACCACTTCCACTAAACCCGGTGATAAACCTACTTCCTCTTGTGCTTCACGCAAGGCTGTGCTGATTAAGTCGGCATCCTCAGGATCACGACGACCGCCTGGAAAAGCGACTTCACCACCATGAGTGGATAAGCCGTGCGCGCG
>JAAXZZ010000215.1 GCA_012719655.1 Gammaproteobacteria bacterium
AGCCTACTCAGCCTCTGTGGTTTTGCCTTGTGGTGGCGTGCGCGACATCAACCTGCAGTCGTTATTGCTACAAGCAGTGGCCCAAGTCCACGCAGCTTACAAGATGACTTGAAAAAAGCCTGCTTAGCCAACGATCCTGTGGCCACTCGCCAAGCGATCGACGCTTGGGCTCGCCAGCACCCAGAATCACTGGCGGATATGGCCGCTCGCGATGAAGCGCTGAGCCTCGCACTCGATGATTTAAATAGCGCTCTCTATAGTGAGAGCGACAGTGACTGGCAAGGTAAAAACTTATGGTTAGCCATTAGCCAACTCTCTTTTACTCAACAAGCCAAAAACCACAACAATGATGATCAGCTTCCCCCGCTTTATCCGCCGTAAATCCGCTATAGTCAAGTGGTCTGGCGTATACTAGAAGCAGCAGGGACTTTCGTTCATGCCGATAAAAAGGTATGGTTTACTGCATTTTTAGTTATTCAACGGGCTAAGCCGGATGCTTTAGCCTTTTACTTTTCCTGATCTGCGAGTGAGATAAATACGACGATGGCTGATTTACCAATCGATGATTTGAATATTGCTTCTAACGTGACACTAATCACTCCAGAACAACTCAAAAAGAAAATACCGCTGAGCGCCAAAGCACAGCAAACCGTCTCCCACGGCCGCCAAGTGGTGCGTAATATTTTAGACGGTAAGGATCACCGCTTATTTATTGTGATCGGTCCTTGCTCAATTCATGATGTCAAAGCGGCTCATGAATACGCCGATCGCTTAAAAGCCTTAGCCGATGAAGTCTCAGACACGCTATTTTTAGTCATGCGTGTCTACTTTGAAAAACCCCGTACTACCGTGGGCTGGAAAGGCTTAATCAACGATCCGTACCTGGACGACTCGTTTAAAATTGAAGATGGTCTGCACATTGGCCGTCAATTACTGTTAGATCTGGCTGAAAAAGGCCTACCGACAGCAACGGAAGCACTTGATCCAATTTCACCACAGTACCTACAAGATTTAATCAGCTGGTCAGCCATTGGCGCACGCACCACTGAGTCGCAAACCCACCGTGAAATGGCTTCTGGCCTATCATCTGCGGTCGGCTTTAAGAATGGTACTGACGGTGGCCTGACTGTTGCTATTAACGCGCTACAATCGGTTTCCAGCCCCCATCGTTTCTTAGGCATCAACCAAAAAGGTGGTGTTTCTATTGTCACCACCAAAGGCAATCGCTACGGCCATGTGGTGCTACGTGGTGGTAACGGCAAGCCAAACTACGACTCTGTCAGTGTTGCCCTGTGTGAGCAAGAGCTGAAAAAAGCTAAAATAGCGGCCAACATTATGATCGACTGCAGTCATGCCAACTCCAATAAAGATCCTGCTTTACAGCCGCTGGTATTAGAAAACATTACCAATCAAATTGTCGATGGCAATCAATCGATCAGCAGTTTAATGATCGAAAGTCATTTGGGCTGGGGCAATCAGTCAATTTGTGAAGACTTGAGTCAACTTCAGTATGGTGTTTCTATTACCGATGCCTGCATTGACTGGGATACTACTGAAAAAAGCATTCGCAGCATGCATGCCAAACTCAAGGATGTACTGCCTAAACGTCAACGCAGCTAAGTCACCTTAGCCAGCACACACAACGCCCAGTTCACACTGGGCGTTTTTACTTCTAAATGATGCGCTGCTTCGCGGCATTATTGTGGATGGCGTTGCAAATAGGTGGCGATATAAGAGCAACTTGGAATCACAGTGCAGCCTTGCTCTTTAGCGTAGGCCAACGCTGCTTTAGCTAACACCGCAGCGACTCCTTTGCCACGCAACTCATCGGGTACAAAGGTATGACAAAAATCTAGCGTTTTTGCATCCACGACACGGTATTCCAACACGGATTTATACCCTTCTACCACGGCTGAAAAACAGTGCGTATCGCGATTATGCTGCACTTGGATCTGCTCACTCATATCACCCTCCAACTCTAAGCTATGAGGATTTAGCATACACCTTTTATTTGTATCAGCACCCAGCGCGTAAGCAATCACTTGATTAAAAACAGGCAAGCCGCTCATTTGCTGATTGGGCTATTAGGCTAAAGCGCTGGCAATCTGGGAAATTAAAGTAAAAAGCGTAATTTGATACATTTTACGCAAAAAAAAGACGGTCATATTGACCGTCTAAATAAACATCCCGGGGGAGGAATGTTTTACGCATGAATCTGTCTTCTCGCAGGAGGTAGACAAATTGTAGAATAACGCAAATCCCAAACTACGCCATTAAACAAAAGTCTAAACAGTCGAAAAATGACTAGTCGTTACTGACTTTCAAGATCCGCTAACCGTGCTAAAAATTCAGTTTCATCTAAAACCGCCACACCAAGCTCTTGTGCGCGCGTTAATTTTGAGCCAGCACTGCTACCGGCAACAACACAATCGGTTTTTGCGGAAACAGAGCCTGCAACTTTGGCGCCCAACAACTCCAAACGTGCTTTTGCTTGCTCGCGTGTTAACTGCTCTAAGCCGCCAGTGAGCACCCAAGTTTGGCCTGCCAATGGCGCGGCCTGTACGTGCTCGCGCTCACAGCTCCAGTGCATACCAAAATCAATTAACTGCTGCTCTAGCTGTAAGGCACGCTGACGCTGAGCATCTTGTTTAATAAAGTCGTGCACCGCTTGCGCAGTATTTTTCGATAGGCGAGCAATACTGCTTAAATCCAGCCAATCTGCAGCAAACAAGGCTTCAAGCGTTTTAAAGTGATCAGCTAAACGCTGCGCGTTGGTGCGCGCCACCCCGGTAATCTGAAACTGCTCAATAAAACCGGCGAAGGTTGTACAGGCTTGAAACTCAACAGCAGGCTGACCTTCATCCACTGCTTGTACATCCAACTCAGCTAACTGAGTCAGCACCATTTGGTTATGACTGTCAGCAAAGAAACTGGCAATCTCGTGAGCAACCTCTGTACCAATCTCCGGCAACCAAAGTAAGGTTTCAGGATAAGCCTGCTGTAAACGCTGTAAAGAGCCTAAAGCGCGCGCGAGCACTTTAGCGGTTTCCTCTCCAACATCGGGAATGCCCAGCGCAAAAATAAGACGCGCTAAAGACGGCCGTTTACTGCCAGCAATAGCGTTCAATAAATTGCGCGCTGACAGATCGGCAAAGCCGTCCAGCGCCAGCACTTGTTCATAAGTCAGGCGGTATAAGTCTGCGGGTGAAGCAACCAGCTTCTTTGCCACCAACTGCTCAATAATCTTCTCACCCAAGCCATCAATATCCATGGCGCGCCGGGCAACAAAGTGAATCAAGGCTTGCTGTAGCTGCGCTTGACAGCTTAAACGACCCATGCAGCGCCAGACTGCACCCTCACTGACCACCTGCTTATTTTTACTGCGACGCACTAACTGAGTGCGCTCCACCTTCGAACCGCACACTGGACAATGACTGGGTGTTGACACTGGACGAGCATCATGCGGACGGCGCTCCAGCACCACTTGAGTGATTTGTGGAATAACATCACCGGCACGCCGAACAATCACACGATCGCCAATCATGACGCCTAAGCGTGCCACTTCATCCATATTGTGCAGCGTAGCATTGGCCACCATGACACCGCCAACATGGACAGGCTTAAGGCGCGCCACTGGAGTGACAGCACCCGTGCGTCCTACTTGAAATTCAACATCAAGCAGTTCGGTCATTTCTTCTTGTGCTGCAAACTTATATGCCAACGCCCAGCGCGGCTCACGCGCACGAAAACCTAAGCTACGTTGCTGTTCAAGGGCATCGACTTTAAACACTACACCATCAATATCGTAAGGTAATTGCGCACGGCGCTGACCAATCTGCGCATAGTAAGCCAAACAACCTTGAATGTTTTCCACCACCTGCATCTCTGGGCTGATCATAATGCCCCAGCCCTGCAAACGCTGCAGCGTACTGCTGTGTCGATCAGCCAAACCCTCTGTGCTGCTACCATAGCAGCAAAACTCAAGCGGCCGGCTGGCGGTTATTTTTGCATCCAACTGACGCAAGCTACCCGCCGCCGCATTACGCGGATTAGCAAAAGGTTTTTGACCGGAGGCCAGCGCACGCTGGTTCAGCGCTTCAAAGCCCGCTTTGGGCATATACACCTCACCGCGCACTTCTAAAAACTCAGGCCAGCCTTCGCCTTGTAGCTTTAATGGCACATTGCGTATGGTGCGCACATTGGCCGTGATATCTTCACCCGTCTGGCCATCACCGCGAGTCGCTGCACGCACTAAGACCCCTTGCTCATAGCTGATACTGACCGCTAGGCCATCCAGCTTAGGCTCACAACAATACTGCACAGTCACAGCTGGCGAAAACAAGTCATTGTGTGATTGATCTACTCCCAGCGCTTGCTCTGCACGCTGAGCAAACTCCAACACCTGCGCTTCAGCGAAAGCGTTACCCAAGCTCAACATCGGCACCTGATGTTGCACCTGAGTAAAGGCGGCTGATGCTTGACCAGAGACGCGCTGGGTTGGTGAGTCGCTGGTGATTAACTCAGGATACTGCTGTTCAAGTTCACGCAACTGTGCAAATAAACGATCGTATTCACTGTCTGGGACAGTCGGCGCATCTAAGACATAGTAACTATAATCATGCTGCGCAATAATCTGACGCAACTGAGCAATGCGTGTCTCAATAGTGTGCTGTAAACTCATAACGGATATCCAAATAAAAAGAGCAGCCGTAGCTGCCCTTTCCAATGATCAGATTGATAAAATTATGCTTTTTTTGTTAATTTCTGACGCTCGAAATCAGCAATACGTTGACGATAATGTTCAATGGTCTGTGCGGTCAAGACGCTGCGATGGTCGTCTTTGAGGTCACCGTCCAATTCTTTAGCCAGCTTGCGTGCGGCAGAAATCATCAAATCAAATGCCTGTCTAGGATTTCGCGGCCCAGGTAAACCAATAAAGAAGCACACCGCGCGGGTGCTAAACAAATCCATATCGTCCAAATCAAAGGTGCCTGGATTGAGCGCATTAGCCATAGAAAATAATTTATCGCCATTACCGGTCATGCTTTCGTGGCGGTGGAAAATATCCATCGCGCCGAAACGCAAACCGCTTTCTAAAATACTTTGAAGTAAGGCCGGCCCTTTAAAACCTTCTTCATTACGCGCAACGACATGGATAATTAGAATTTCTTCATAGTCGGCGGCTTCATCTTCCACTTCAGCAGCATGCTCTTCATCAGCCTCATCAAACTGATTGAGCAAAGTCGGTTCTTGCGGATCATCTAATTTTAAAGCACCCTGCACAGCTTCACGACTTTTTAAGCTGATACGATCATTATCGGCATGCAAGCCAAAATCAATTTCATCGGCATGCTCAAGATCAATTGAGGGCTCTTGTTTTTTAACAACACGCACAGGGCCAAGAATTTCTGGATTATCTTCTTCAGGTAAATCAGCTAGGTTGCGATCAAGTCGAAACTTTAAGGTATTGCGGTTGCCGTTCATGCGACGCCAGCCATCGAACAAAACAGCAGCGATAACAATAATACCGATAACCACTAACCATTCACGCAAACCGATATCCATGAGATACGTTGACTCCTATGACCAATAAAAAAGGGCTTCACAACCCTACACAGGTGATATTTGCGCAAGACCAACAACGCAACATCACACCACACCCTTAACATTTAACTCAAACTATCTGTAACTTAACAATCCATTCGATGAGTTGGAACAGAAAACAACCTTAGTGTTCCATGATCTGTATCTATATTAACAAAGATAATGGCAAAACTAATATCATTCCTAAGCTAACTGCTGAATAAATTTAACAAAACAATTTAAAGCCTGTGTTGCCCATGACTAAAACCCACTATTTAAGCCTATCAGGCGGCCTAACACAGTGCTGCGAAACTGGTTTGCGGCCATTACCAGTGAAAACGGTCAGCATCTAAATACGCAGGAAAACGCTGCTTAAATTCAGCCAGTTTCTTAGCCTGCAAGGTCACATAAAAAGCGCCGTTTTGATCACCAGCATTTAGCAGGGTCTCGCCCATAAAATCGAGCACTTGGCTATCGCCACTGTAGGCATAGCCATGCTGATCTGTGCCTGTGCGATTAACTGCCGCCACATAGCAGAGATTCTCAATCGCGCGAGCTGGCAAGAGACGATTCCATGCCATGCGCCGCGCCGCAGGCCAACTGGCCACATAAAATAATAAATCCGTGTTTTCTGCGTCACGACTCCAGACCGGAAAACGTAAGTCATAACAAATCAACGGACGAATGCGCCATCCTTTCAGCTCAACCTGCAGCTGCTTTTCACCGGCAGTAAAGTGCTGATGCTCACCCGCCATACGAAATAAATGACGCTTATCGTAATAGGCCAAACTGCCATCAGGACGTGCCCAGAGCAAACGATTGCGGTAATCGCCTTCTGCTACTTTTATAATTAAACTGCCACACACCACTGCATTCAAGCGCTGTGCTTGTTCGAGCAACCACTGTGTCGTGATCCCCATTTGCGGCTCAGATAGCGTTGCAGAATCCATGCTGAAACCGGTATTAAACATTTCCGGCAGTAAGACGAGATCTACCCTTTCAAGATCAGCCAGTAAGCCCTCGAAATAATCTAGGTTTGCTGACACATCATGCCAAACCAGTGGCCCTTGCAGCAGCGCTAAGCGCAAATCGGGTAAGGCAGTTAAATCGCGCATAATCGTTCTCCAGCCAGTGTCAAAGTCTCCTCACGTTTAGCAAAACACACCCGTAATAAAAACTGATCCTGGGGGGGCTGCTGATAGAAAACAGATAAGGGGATACACGCCACACCATGCTCAACGGTCAACCAGTGCGCCATCTCAACATCGCGCAGATCATCACGAATCTGCCGGTAATCTAATAATTGAAAATAGGTGCTGGCACTGGGCGTAAAGCTAAAGCGTGAGCCCTGTAAAGCCTGACATAGTTGGTCACGCTTGTGCTGATAAAACTCTGGTAACTGATCAACGTATTGCGGTTGTGCCTGCATAAAATCGGCTAAGGCATGCTGCATCGGTGTGACAGCACAAAAACTAACATATTGATGCACCTTACGCAGTTCTGCAGTCAGTTGTGCCGGCGCCACCATGTAGCCCGTTTTCCAACCGGTGACATGGAAGGTTTTGCCAAAAGAGCTAACCACACAAGCCCGTTGATATAGTTCTTCATGAGCCAAAATACTATTATGTGACAAGCCATCAAAGACGAGGTGTTCGTACACTTCATCACTGAGCAAATAAATATCACGCTCACGAATCAACTGCGCCAGTTGATTTAAATCGGCATGACTGAGTAAAGCGCCGCTTGGATTATGTGGACTGTTGATAATCACTAAACGCGTTTTATCCGATAGCGCATCAGCAAATTTCTGCCAATCAACAGAAAAGTCATCGCCATTAAGGGCAATATGCACGCAACGGCCACCCGCTAAGGTCACCGCTGGCTCATAGCTGTCGTAGCAAGGATCGAATACGATCACCTCATCGCCTGCACGCACCAAAGTTTGAATCGCACAAAACAAGGCTTGCGTCGCACCTGGCGTAATAGTGACCTCATGCTCAGCACTGACTGGGTTGCGATATAAGCGCGCAATTTTACTGGCCACCTGCTCACGCAAAGCAGGCACGCCAGTCATGGCTGCATACTGATTTCGCCCTGCTTGCACCTGACGTTGCAGCGCCTCTTTGAGGGCCTCAGAGGCATCAAAGTCAGGAAAACCTTGCGATAGATTTAACGCATTGTGCACATTGGCTAACTGCGACATCTGGGTAAAAATAGTTAAACCAACCAGCGGTAATTTACTTTGCAGTAGCATCACGCAACTCCTTAACAGCTGTCACAGCAGACCTCAGGCATTGACAGCAATGCCTGAGGGCATCTCTTATTTTCTCTTTTTGCGCGCATCCCGTTCTTTTTTATTGGCCATCAAGCGACGTTTCTTGTTCACTTGACGCTCACTGAGCTTGTTTTTCTTGCCTTCAAAGGGGTTTGAGCCGCCTTTAAACTCAATGCGAATCGGTGTACCCACCAATTTCAAGACACGTCGATAAGTGTTTTCTAAGTAGCGCACATAGCTTTTAGGAACAGCTTCAACCTGATTACCGTGAATGATAATCAGCGGAGGGTTAGCGCCCCCTAAGTGCGCATAACGTAACTTAATTCGATGCCCCGCAACCATGGGTGGCTGGTGCTCACGCACTGCATCTTCAAGAATCTGAGTTAAGCGGTTGGTTGGCCAGCGGGTAATGGCCGAGGTAAAGGCTGCCTGCACAGATTTATACAGATGGCCAACGCCGGTACCATGTAACGCTGAAATAAAGTGGATATCCGCAAAATCAACGAAATACAGCCGACGTTCCAACTCTTTTTTCGCATACTCGCGCTCACTTGGCTGCATGCCATCCCACTTATTCAACGCGATCACAATGGCGCGCCCGGACTCTAAGGCAAAGCCTAATAAGTTCAGATCGTGATCCACTACACCTTCGCGCGCATCCATCACAAAGATCACTACGTTGGCGTCTTTAATCGCCTGTAGGGTTTTCACCACTGAGAATTTTTCGACTTCTTCAGAAATCTTACCGCGACGACGCACACCTGCTGTATCAATCAAGGTGTACTTTTCATCATCACGCTCAAAAGGAATATAGATACTGTCGCGCGTAGTGCCCGGCTGGTCATACACCACCACCCGTTGCTCACCAAGCATGCGGTTGACCAGCGTCGATTTACCGACGTTAGGACGGCCAATAATGGCAATTTTAATACCGTCTTTCGCATCAGGCCCTGGAATACGCTTCAGGTCTTCACCTTCGACAATACTGTCCAGATCAACTTCATCCGCCACATCATCTTTTGGGAAGTCACCGAGGCTTAATTCCAGCATCTGGGTAATACCACGGCCATGCGCAGCGGCAATACCTACAGAACGGCCTAAAGCCAAAGGACTGAACTCAGCTAAAGCAATATTTTCGTCAAGGTGATCGACCTTATTGACCACCACCAAGGTGGTTTTATTACGCTTGCGCAGATGTTCGCCAATCATTTGATCAGCCGGACACAGGCCATCACGCGCATCCACTAAAAACAGCACCACATCCGCTTCTTCAATCGCCAGTAGCGATTGTTCGGCCATTTTTGCATCGATACCTTCTTCGTCACCGGTAATACCACCGGTGTCGATCAAAATATAACTGCGCTCCTGCCACTTCGCTTCGCCATATTGACGGTCACGGGTCAAGCCAGGAATGTCGCCTACAATCGCATCGCGGGATCTAGTCAGGCGGTTAAACAACGTCGATTTGCCGACATTCGGTCGGCCCACCAGAGCAATTACGGGAACCATTGGCTCCTCCAGCGATAATTCAAAAAACACAAAAGCCGCTGTCGACCTAACGACAGCGGCTAAACTCTTGGTTAGACAAAATCAGCTTGTCTAACCCTTTACTTAATGGTTAAAGCAACCAGCTTGCCGCCATTACCGTAAACATATAGCCAGCCACCGACCACTAAAGGTTGTACACGTAATCCATTACCGTCAATTTTAGTGCGCGCGACAAAACGGCCGTCAACCTGACTGAGGACATGCAGATAACCTTCAAGATCGCCTACTGCAATATAACTTGAGAACACTGCAGGTGCTGACAGCTGACGACGCAACAAGCTTTTATTACTCCACATTGCTGTAGCAGAACGCTCGTCGACGCTTTCGACAGTACCGTCTGCCAAACTTACATAGGTATTACCAAAACCTTCAGCAACACCCACATAACTAGAGGCTTCGCGTTGCCACATCACTTGCCCGCTTTGCGCATCCAAACCGGCTAAGCGGCCTTGATAAGTAACCACATACAAGGTATTGCCTGACAACAACACACTGCCATCAATATCGACCATACGCTCAAGCTCAGTACGCCCGCTTGGGACAGCTATGCGCTGCTCCCAAATGGGCAGCCCGCGCTGTGTATCCACAGCAATCACTTTACCGGTCGACAACCCGGCATAGGCTACATAATCAGTCACAACAGGCGAACCCGTGCCACGCAAGGTCAATACAGCGGGCGTATTTTCCACAATCCAGCGCTGTTGACCGCTACTGGCTTCTAACGCAATCAAGCGATCATCTTGGGTTTGCACCACGACCACATCACCATTGGTGGCCGGCGCAGCCAGCACTTCACTGGTGACTTTACTGCGCCACAGGTCTTCACCGGTGGCCGCATTTAAAGCAATCACATCGCCATTGAGTGTGCCGAGTAAAACCAAACCTGATCCTGCGCCCACGCCGCCTGAAACATTGAGCTTGAGCTTACGCGTCCACAAGGCTTTACCACTAAAGCGGTCGAGCGCTGAAACACGGCCGTTGACATCAGTGACGTACACATAATCACCATCAACTGCGGGCGTCAAGGTATTCCACAGTTTACCTTGTCCAGCGCCCACCGAGATGCTCCATTCTTTATTAAGCTCGATTTCAGTGGTGATTTTTTCCAATGCTTGTGGCGGCAGCTCTTTTTTGCTGCTACTGCTGCACCCCACCACAAACACTGCTAGAGCCAATATGGCTGCATACTTGTATCGTTTCAAGTTAAGCATCCTTTTCACTTAAATCATCAAGTTTCATTAGCAAACTGCCAGCAGCAGCATCGGCGGCAAGGGCCTGCTTAGCTTGCAAATAAGCGGCTTTTGCTTCTGCAGGACGCTTCAAAATCACTAAAGTATCACCGCGTAACTCATCACGTGTAGCTTGAAACGCTGGAAGCGCTTTACCTTCAAGTATCACTAAAGCCTTCTCTGCTTGCTCTTGCGCAAGCAATACTCGGGCTAAACGCTGGCGTGCTAACTCTTCAAGGGTGTCATTAGCGGGCTTATCGAGAATTTCCTGTAAAGCCAACGCTGCATCATCCAGCTGATTGTTATCAACAGCAACTTTGACTGCCAATAAACGACCGTACTGCGCATAGGCGTTATCATTGTTCACCGCCTTTAATTGCGTCAGCAATTGTGCAACTTTCTGTGCATCGACTTGCTCACTTGGCACTAATGCTGCTTCCATCAACTGCTGATATATAGCTGATGCTGTTTGTGCTTGAGTGACTTGATGCTTTTGCCATGCTTG
Organism: Gammaproteobacteria bacterium; assembly: GCA_012719655.1. Classification (GTDB taxonomy): domain Bacteria; phylum Pseudomonadota; class Gammaproteobacteria; order Pseudomonadales; family Pseudomonadaceae; genus Denitrificimonas. The sequence continues at coordinate 11,141 of JAAXZZ010000215.1, forward strand.
CCAGCCAAACACAATCACCAAGGCCAGCGCACCACCCGCCAATAATGGCTTACCGTTGCGCTGCCACCACTCTTTAATCAGCGCAATTTGTTCTTCTTCAGTATTATCGCTCACGCTGAAACTCCTAGTTCGTTAATGATGAATCTTGGTTAAAAAAGACTTGTAATGTTTCACTCAGCGCATCCCAAGCCACGGTTTGTTGTGGCTCGTCAGTGCGCAAGGGCTTAATTGCAATAGTTTGTCCTTGCAGCTCATCTTCGCCAAGTATTAAGGCATATAATGCGCCACTTTTGTCAGCTTTTTTAAACTGACTTTTAAAACTACCTGCACCGGCATTCACCTGCAAACGCAAGTTAGGTAAGCGATCACGTAGCTGTTCGGCAAGGGTTAGGGCCGCTAATTCACAGGCTTCACCAAAGGCACAGAAATAAACATCAATCTGCCTTGATAAGGCTTCTGGGATTTTACCTAGGGTTTCCAGCATTAAAATCAAACGTTCAACGCCCATGGCAAAACCAACGCCGGGAGTCGCGCGACCACCCATTTGCTCAACCAAACCATCGTAACGCCCACCTGCACAGACAGTACCTTGCGCACCAAGCTGATCGGTGACCCACTCAAATACCGTTTTACCGTAATAATCCAAACCTCGCACTAAACGCGGGTTGATCACATAAGGCACACCTGCTGCATCCAAACGTGCACGCAAACCAGCAAAATGCTCACGTGATTCATCATCCAAATAGGCATCCAACTGTGGCGCATCTGCCAGCAAAGCTTGGGTGCTCGGCACTTTACTATCCAGTACACGCAAAGGGTTAGTTAGCACGCGGCGCTGACTATCTTCATCCAGTTGATCGTGATGCGCAGTCAAGTACTCCACCAGCGCGGCACGATAAACGGCTCGAGCCGCTGAGGTGCCAAGGCTATTGAGTTGCAAAGTAACGTACTCACTGATGCCTAGCTTTTTCCATAAACGCCAAGTCAGTACAATCAGTTCCGCATCAACATCAGGACCCGGCAAGTTAAAGGCTTCAACACCAAACTGGTGAAACTGGCGATAACGGCCTTTCTGTGGGCGCTCATGGCGAAACATCGGGCCGTGATACCAAAGCTTTTGCACTTGGCCTCCACCGGCTAAACCAAGCTCCATCACTGCGCGAACACAACTGGCCGTACCTTCAGGACGCAGCGTCAACGAGTCACCATTGCGATCAGCGAAGGTATACATTTCTTTTTCAACAATATCAGTCACTTCACCAATCGAACGCTGAAACAATTCAGTGAACTCAACAATTGGCATACGAATTTGTCGATAACCGTAGCAATCAAGCAGCTGTGCCACAGTGGTTTCAAAATAGCGCCACAGCGGGGACTGCTCTGGCAAAATATCATTCATGCCGCGAATGGCTTGCAATGGTTTACTCACAAAAATTCCTTGACGATTAACCGCGCGCAATTAGCGCCGCATCAGCAGCGACTTTTTCACTGGCACGCTTACGAATCAACGCTTCAAGCTGATCCACTAAATGTTCATTGTTAAGTTTCTGCACGGGTTTGCCGTCGATGTAGACCAAGTTTGGCGATCCACCGGTTAAACCCACATCAACTTCTTTGGCCTCACCGGGACCGTTAACCACACAACCAATTACGGCGACATCCAACGGCACTAATAAGTCTTCTAAACGCACTTCTAACTCGTTCATGGTTTTCACCACATCAAAGTTCTGTCTGGAACAGCTGGGGCAAGCAATAAAGTTAATCCCGCGTGTGCGTAATTTCAGTGATTTTAAGATATCAAAGCCGACTTTAATTTCTTCCACGGGATCAGCAGCCAAAGACACGCGAATCGTATCACCAATGCCGTCAGCTAACAGCATACCCAACCCTACCGCAGACTTGACTGTGCCAGAGCGCAAACCACCGGCTTCAGTAATACCCAAATGCAAAGGTTGATCAATTACCGCTGCGAGCTGTCGATACGCGGCGACCGCCATAAAGACATCTGAGGCTTTTACACTGATCTTATAATCTTGATAATTTAAACGATCAAGATGCTCGGCATGACGCAGCGCTGATTCAACCAAAGCTTCTGCAGTAGGCTCACCGTATTTCTTCTGCAAATCTTTTTCTAATGAGCCAGCATTGACGCCAATACGAATAGGAATACCACGATCACGCGCAGCATCGACGACGGCTTTAACCCGTGCTTGATTACCAATATTGCCTGGGTTGATCCGCAAGCAGTCAACACCGAGTTCAGCCACACGCAAAGCAATACGATAATCAAAATGAATATCGGCTACCAAAGGCACATGCACTTGCTTTTTAATCCGACCAAAGGCTTCAGCCGATTCCATATCGGGTACAGACACGCGAACAATATCAGCACCAGCCTGCTCTAACCGCAAAATCTGTGCAACAGTAGCATCAACATCACAGGTGTTGGTGTTAGTCATGCTTTGCACACTAATCGGCGCATCACCACCTACCGCCACATCACCGACATAAATTTTTCGCGAAATACGACGTTTGATTAAGGATTGCTCATGCATGATTATTCGCCCAGTTTAAATCTGGCAGTTTCACCACTGATTGCTGCACTGAAGTCGATTGCCTTACCATTGTAAAAAACGCTGACACCTCTGGCATAACCTAAATGAACATCCAAAGGTGCTTTACCGGTAATCACTAACTCTTCTCCAGCACGCTTAAGACCGCCGATCAGCTGTTTTCCATCAGCATCAACTACACGCAACCAACAGTCGTTGGTAAAAGTCATTTGCGCAAGCCCCATACCTTCTGCGAGTTCTGACGGCTCACTAGCGTCCTCAACTGGAGTGGCATCGTCGATACCTTCTGTCACAGCTACAGGCGCCGCAGGCAATTGCACAAACTCAGTATCGACTAATGGCTCAGCAGCCACTTGCTCAGTTTCAGCACCTTCACTTGCACCCTCCGCAACTTCGACAGGATCCACATCACTTAGACTGGTCTCATGATTTTCCAATGCTAGAGCTACGGCTTGATCTTCTAATTCGTCGAGTGTTTGCACATGCATTGAGCCATCAGCACGCTCAACTTCAACGCGCTCAAACACGGGCGGCTTACTGCTGGCTTGTAAAGCGTTGTCCTGACGTGACTGCCAACCATAGTAAATGGCCGCTAACACAGCAACAAAGAGTATAAACAAACCAAGCTGCAGCATACCGCGCGGTACACGTCGTGACGCACCGACTCGATCAATAGTATGCACAGCATTGACATCAGCCGTTGCGCCAACCTGCTGATCAAACGCCTGCGCCAACTG
>JAAXZZ010000216.1 GCA_012719655.1 Gammaproteobacteria bacterium
CACGCTGAGGTTTCGACTGAGTGCGTAGCTCGGTGTATTGAGCGCTTGCAAGCCATCCAAAATGACGGCGTGGTGGTGATTGATGACAACTTCATTATTTTGGGCGAGTATCAAAATAAAACGCGTATCAATCCGCCGCGTGGTGTCGGTGATGTGTTTTTAAAGTGGTTGCTGCGTAATATGGGTAATCCTGCTCAGGTGGAAATGGTCAGTGTGACCTTAGCTGACACGGATTTTTATGCTGAGTTTCCAGATCAAACACTGCAACACCAATTTGACCCGCCTGATCGTATTTTTCCAACGGTCGCCAATGTTCATCCTGACAAACCCACCATTTTGCAGGCGGCGGATTGTAAGTGGATTGATTGGTGGCCAGCCTTAGCTGAGCAGGGGGTTAAGGTGGAGTTTTTGTGTGCTGCGGATGCGCAGCGCTTTTATAAAATTAAGTTTCCAAGGCCGCGCCATGTGCCAGCGCCTGCCATGCCGGAGAATAAGTAAATGTCTGATTTTTTTCGCTTTCCCCATACCCCGCATATTGATTGGCTTGGCGAGGGCATGCCGCGTGATGACAAGGTGCTCAGTGCGGCTGAAGTGCAGGCTCTTTTAGCCCAGCCGCTGCGTATCGAAGAAAAACTCGATGGTGCCAATCTAGGGATTTCCATGCGTGCCAATGGAGAACTGCGCGCACAAAACCGTGGGCAGTATCTATTAGAGCCTTTTGCGGGGCAGTTTTCCCGGCTCAATTCGTGGCTGGCGCAGCATCGTTATGCGTTGTGTGATAATTTACAAAGTGATTGGATATTATTTGGTGAATGGTGCGCGGCGCGCCACTCGCTGGATTACGATCATTTGCCTGACTGGTTTGTGGTGTTTGATGTCTACGATCGCAGCGAGCAAAAGTTTTGGAGCTGTGAGCGACGTAATGCCTTGGCCGCGAAAATGGGTTTAGCCGTGGTTCCCACCTTGTATCAAGGGCAGACCACGCTGGATGAATTAAAAAACCTGCTCAACACTGTTAGCAGCCAGTACCGTCAAGGCACGCCCGAAGGCATTGTGATGCGCCATGATTCAGAGCTGTGGTGTGAAGCGCGCGCCAAGTTAGTACGCGCAGACTTTGCGCAGTCCATTGAAGAACATTGGCGTAGCCGAGCCATTGAGTGGAACGATGTGCGTTTAGTGACTGCTGCAGATTTTGAATAAGCCTTAACGTTAGTCGGTTTATTGGTTTTACAGAATAAAGGATTGGTGTGACATGAGTGAGAGGTTAGAGCGAGTGTCAGAGTCAGTCAGTTCATTCGAGTCAAGTGCTCCATCACCCTCGACTCCAGCGTCTGTTGAGCAGCGCGTGAGCGAAGGGCGAGTGATTAAAATTCGCGGTGGTGTGGTTGACGTACTCTTTAACGATCCGGTGCCGCGTATTCAAGACCTTGTCTATGCTGGCGAGCTTGCTATGGAAGTCGCAGCGCTGCTTGATCAAGGCACTGTGCGCTGTATGGCCTTGGCTCCGGTGCGTGGCCTTGGTTTAGGCATGCCCGTGTATGCCACAGGTGCACCGATTCAAGTGCCTGTGGGCGAGGCGGTATTGGGGCGCATGCTCAATGTCTTTGGTGAGGCCATTGATGGTTTGCCAGCGCCCGCGGCGGTGGCTGTGCGCTCGATTCACCAGGCACCACCTGTGTTAGAAGATCGCATGGTGCACAGCACTATTTTAGAAACGGGGATTAAAGCCATTGATTTGCTCTCGCCGATTGAGCGTGGTGGTAAGACCGGACTCTTTGGCGGTGCTGGTGTCGGTAAAACCGTATTGATTACCGAGCTGATTAATAACACCGCGCAACATTACCAAGGCGTCAGTTTATTTTGTGGGATTGGTGAGCGTTCCCGTGAAGCGGAAGAGTTGTATCGGGAAATGGGGGAAGCCGGCGTACGCGATAAAACCGTGATGCTGTTGGGTCAGATGACGGAAGCGCCGGGGGTGCGCTTTCTGGTGGGCAAAAATGCACTGACCATGGCGGAGTATTTTCGTGATGACCTGGGGCAAGATGTCCTGCTGCTGATTGATAACGTCTTTCGTTTTGTCCAAGCCGGGGCGGAAGTTTCCGGTTTGCTCGGTCGCATGCCGTCCAGGGTCGGTTATCAACCCACTTTGGCAACAGAGTTGGCCTCGCTACAAGAGCGCATCACCTCAACCCGCAAAGCAGCCATCACTTCAATTCAAGCGGTCTATGTCCCAGCCGATGACTTTACTGACCCCGCGGCGGCGCATATTTTCTCGCACTTGTCCGCCTCTGTGGTGCTGTCGCGCAAGCGCGCCAGTGAGGGCTTGTACCCGGCAGTTGATCCGCTAGCATCGACATCGGTGATGCTGACGCCAGCCGTGGTCGGGCAGCGCCACTATGATATTGCTCGTGCTGTGCGCCGCACTTTGGCCGAGTATGAAGAGCTACGTGACATCATTGCCATGCTGGGTTTGGAAGAGTTGTCCACCGCTGACCGTGCTGTGGTGGCGCGTGCACGTCGTCTTGAGCGGTTTTTGACTCAGCCCTTCTTTTCTGCTGAATCCTTTAGTGGTGACGCGGGCCAGCGTGTCTCTATAGAAGACACCTTAGCTGGGTGTGAGCACATCTTGCAGCAAACAGAGTTTGACGATGATGAAATGGATTACTACATGATTGGCGCTTTGCCTAAGAGCAAGGTGACGTTATGAAGCAGGCGGCACTGATGCAAGTGAACTTGCGTTTGCCAAGCCGTTTATTGTTTAGCGGTGAAGCCTACAAGGTTGTTGCTGAAGCAGAAAATGGAGCCTTTGCGTTGTTGCCTATGCACACTGATTTTGTCACCGCGTTGCTGCCTTCGGTGCTGATTCTGACGGATAAGCAAGGGCATGAGCTGTTTTTTGGCGTGGATCAAGGTGTGTTAGTGAAACAAGATTATCAAGTCGATATTGCCGTACGCCGAGCCGTGCAAGGTGAAGACTTAGCCCGTTTGCATGACACCGTCCAAGCCAGCTTTGTTGAAGTGGATGAACAAGAGCGGGTGGCGCGTACGGCACTGTCTAAACTTGAGGCCGGCATTGTCCGGCGCTTCAGTGATTTACGGAAACCCCTGACATGACAAAACCAGAAGATGCGTCGGCCAAAGCCATCCGTCGTCGTGCTGAGCGCATGCAGCAAACACGTAACGAGCCCAAATACAGCCCGTTAAATGGTTTGGGCGTATTTGGTGTGATTGGTTGGTCGGTTGCGCTGCCAACGGTGGCTGGTGCTTTTTTAGGTATGTGGCTCAACCGTGTTGCACCGCAAAGTTTTTCTTGGCCCATGGCGTTGATTCTTGGTGGGGCGGTGGTTGGCGCAATGGTGGCTTGGAGTTGGATTGATAAATCCCGCGACAACTAATCGCGTGGTTAAGCGCTGCAGGTTTTAAGGAGAGGGTGGTGATAGAAATAAATACAACAGCAATACTCTTGGGCGGTGTCATTGGTTTGCTGATCAGTGTGTTGTTTTTTTACGGCTTACATTGGGGTATGCGCTTGGCGTTAGCTTCAACTAGCCCTGGCGGTGTATTGCTGCTGAGTTTTTTTGTACGGATGACGCTGTTGCTGGCGGTGGCATTTGTATTAATCCGCTTTACCAACAGCTTATGGTCGTTGGCCGGTTATATGCTGGCGTTTTTATTGGTGCGCATCCTTGCTGTGTTACGCGCTAAGATCAGTCCAGCAACTCATTTGGCGAAACAGGAGGGCGTATAAATGCAGCTCAGTCCCGATCAGACCATTGTCTTTACCCTTGGCAATTGGCCAGTGAGCGCCACGATAGTGAATACTTGGATTGTGATGGTCTTGCTGGTCGGCATTTCGATGCTGGTGACCCGCCGTCTGCGTGCCGATAAAGCGCCCGGTCGCTGGCGCAGCGCGCTGGAGTTAATTGTCACGATGATTCAAGGACAGATTGAAGAAGTCACCCACAGCGGCGCACGTCATGTGTTGTATTTTGCTGGGACTTTATTTCTGTTTATTGCTGCAGCCAATCTGCTCACGGTGATTCCAGGCTTTGCAGCGCCGACTTCATCTTTATCCACTACGGTGGCGCTGACGTTATCGGTGCTGGTAGCGATTCCTCTGTTTGGCATTACCAATGGTGGTCTGCGTCAATACCTGCATAAGTTTATTGAGCCCTCACTGATAATGTTGCCGTTTAATATCATTGGTGAGTTTTCTCGTGGTATTTCTTTGGCCATTCGTTTGTATGGCAACGTGATGAGTGGCGCGGTCATTGCCGCGATTTTACTGAGTATTGCGCCATTCTTTTTCCCTGTGGTGATGGATATGCTGGGCCTGCTGACGGGCTTTATTCAGGCCTATATCTTTGCCATTTTAGCCACTGTCTACATTTCTTCTGCGATGGCAGAAACACCTGTCAAAACCTCTGAAAAGGATAAACAACATGACTGAACTTGCGCTGATTGCCGCTATTTCTATTTTTACCGCGGGTTTTACTATCGCGATTGGCTCGCTTGGCCCCGCTTTAGGTGAAGGCCGAGCTGCTGCTGCGGCGATTGCGGCGATTGCGCAGCAGCCCGATGCGGCACCAACCTTATCGCGTACCTTGTTTGTCAGCTTGGCGATGATTGAGTCCACGGCGATTTATTGCTTTGTGGTGGCGATGATTCTGATTTTTGCTAACCCGTTTTGGGATGCCATGCAGGCAGCAGCGGGAGCGTAAAGACTTATGTCGATTGATTGGATAACCGTTCTGGCACAAATTGCTAACTTTTTAGTCTTGCTGTGGCTGCTGAAACGTTTTCTTTATCGTCCGATTTTAGATGGTATTGATGCCCGTGAAGCAGAAATTGCCCGACGTATGGCCGATGCTGAACAAGCGCAGCAGCACGCTAAAGCTGCTGAAAGCCAATACATCGAGCAGCGTGCAAAAATTGTTTCTGAGCACGATGCGTTGCTCAAAGAAGCCTTAGCTGCAACTGAAAGTAAGCGTGATGCCTTGTTGGCGCAAGCGCGCAGTACCTTACAGCAAGAGCAAAAAGATTGGCGCAAGCATCTTGAGCATGAGCGTCAGGTGTTTAATGCGCGTTTGCAGCAAACAGGCGCCGAGGCGTTATTGAAATTAACTCGCAAAGCATTGCATGAGTTGGCCGATGCAACATTAGAAGAGGCTATCGTGCGTCATATTGGTAGGCAGTTGCAGCCCATGGCAGCTGAGTTGATTCAGGCCTCAGCGGGCAGCCAGCACGCGCAGGTGACCACCCGTGACGCCTTACCTGTGAGCACACAACAATTGCTGCAAGAAGAAGTGCAGAAGTGGCTACCGCAGGTGCGCTTAAGCTTTGCGACTGACGCGCAGCAGGCGCCCGGTTTAATCATGCAGGTCGGTGGTGCGCAAGTGTCGTGGACCACCGATAGCTATATGGATGGTTTGGCTGAGCTATTGACGCAGCAGGCCGCTAATAGTGCGGCTGTGCGTCTGCGCAGCGATGAGCGCTAAGGAGATAACCGTGAGTCTGCTTGATAACAGCTCTGCTGCTGAGTCTACAGATCCCTTTGCGAGCTGGGTTGAGAGCTTGGTTAACAGCCCAGCACCGACGGCGTTTTTGACTGAGACCGGTAGCGTGACTGAAGTGGCTGATGGTGTGGCCATTGTCTCGGGGTTAGCCCGTGCGCTGGCGGATGAGTTACTGATTTTTGCCAGTGGTGTGCAAGGTGTTGTGCTCGACTTGGAGCCCGGACGTTTAGGCGTTATTTTGCTTGGGCCATCGGAGCAGATTCGTTTAGGTGAGGCGGTCTATCGCACCCGTAAAGTGGTCAGTGTGCCGGTGGGGCCTAGGCTGCTAGGCCGTATTGTCGATGCTATCGGGCGTCCTCGCGATACTTTAGGTCCAATTATTGCGGCGGCTGAGCATCCGATTGAAGCTGAAGCACCCAGTATTCTTAATCGCACACCGATCTTTAGACCATTGGCCACGGGACTGAAAGCCATTGATGCGGCGATTCCTGTTGGTTTAGGGCAGCGCGAGCTGATTATTGGTGACCGGCAAACCGGTAAAACCTCGATTGCCATTGATACCATGCTCAATCAAGCGCGCACCGAGGTGATTTGTATTTATTGTGCGATTGGCCAGCGTGGTGATGCGGTGGCGCGGGTGATTCGTGCCCTCAAAGAGGGCGATATGTTGCAACGCAGTATTGTCATGAGTAGCGGTGATGAAGAGTCGCCTGGATTGTCGTATATCGCACCTTATGCGGCGATGACTATGGCTGAATATTTTTCCGCGCAAGGTAAAGATGTCTTACTGATTCTTGATGATATGACGCATCATGCGCGCGCGTACCGTGAGTTGTCATTATTACTGCGCCGCCCTCCAGGCCGTGAAGCCTTTCCTGGCGATATTTTCTATGTGCATGCGCGTCTTTTAGAGCGTGCTGGGCAGTTTGGCGCAGAGATCGGTGGCGGCTCAATTACTGCGTTGCCAGTGGTAGAAACCCAAGCAGGTAACCTCTCTGCTTACATTCCCACGAACCTGATTTCTATTACCGATGGACAGATCTATTTATCGCCGCAGTTGGTGCGTAAAAACCAATTTCCTGCGGTGGATTTAGGTTTGTCGGTATCGCGAGTCGGTGGTAAGGCGCAGAATCGCACGTTACGTGGCGTATCAGGTAACTTGCGCGTGACGCTTTCGCAATTTGAAGAGTTAGAAGATTTTGCGCGTTTTGGCACCCGTCTTGATGATGTCACCCGTGCCCGTTTAGCCCGAGGCTCTGCCGTGCGTACCGCCCTGCGCCAAGCTGAGCGTGATCCGATGCCAGCAGTTGAACAGTTAGCTGTCTTGGTGGCGGCGATGGAAGGCTTGTTTGATCAGTTCAGTGAGCAGCAGATTAGTCAGGCGATGGCTTTAGTGCGTCAAAGCACACGGCAGAAACTGGCGGTGATTGAACAGCGCATCGCAGACAATCAAACACTGCAAAAGGATGACCATGCCTTGATTGTTGCTTGCGCGCAGGAAGCCTTGGCGACACTGGTCAGCAGCACACCAGCTGAGCAGGAGTGAGCGGGTAAATGGCGCAAACCTTAGAGTACCTATCGCGTAAAAACGATACCTTGAGCAGTATTCGCAGCATTGTGCATACCATGAAAACCTTGTCGGCCATTAACGCTGCGCCCTATGAGCAGGCAGCGCAGTCGATTGAGTTATATCAGCAAACGCTTTTACAGGGCTTGGCTGCTTTTGTGCATCGCACAGGTGGTGTCAGTCTGCTGACAGAAGCAGTACAGCCCAATTTGCGTTTGCTGGTGGTGTTTGGTTCTGATCATGGTCTATGCGGCAATTACAATGAACTGCTGGCCAATAAAGTGGCTGAGTACACTCAAGCTCAACCGATACTCAAACAGCATATTCTCTGTATTGGCTCACGCATGGCCAATGCGCTTTTGGAGCTGGGCTTCACCCCTGATGTGGTGCTGATGCCGCCTGCTTCAGCGGATGGTGTGGGGCGTTTAGCGGGCGATATTGTTACGCGCATTGAGCGGCTCGCCAGTGGCCAGTCGCTGGCGCATTTGGCGGTGACCTTGGTGTTCACTCAGCGCGCCGAACATGGTTATCAAGAAAGCGTAACCACGCACTTATTGCCCTTGGATAAAGCCTTGCTGCAACCGCAACAACGCTGGAAATCGCGTTCGCTACCGGATTACACAATGGATGCTGAGGCCTTGTTGGCTTCGCTGATTCGTAATCATGTGTTTGCCAGTGTATTTCGCGCTTCGGCAGAAGCCATGGTGACGGAAAACGCGACGCGCTTAGCCTTGATGCAACAGGCCGAGCAATCGGTAGATGAGCAGTTAGAAGCTGTACAGCAAGAGCTCAGCAGCGTACGCCAAGATGAAATCACAACTGAGTTGATGGATATTGTCATCGGTCATTTAGCTTAATCTTTGTACGACAGGCAGCGTGCAACCCACAGGCTTAAGTTCTTTTTAAGCGGGCAGGACGCGCGTGCTGCTGGTGTGGTGGTTCTGTTGCGGGCGAGCCGCCCGCGCTCCCAGGGTGTTGATTGGCGGGCGGGCTGGGCGTGCTGCTGGTGGGTGTTTTTGTAGGAGCGGGCCATGCCCGCGATTGCGGGCTTTCAGCGAGTAAAGCGTTTGCCAGCACAGCACTGGTAATCGCGCAATTACAAATAAACAGCATCCCAAAAAGGATAATTGCCAACACGATCAACGAGTTTTGCTCTCAGCGGAGTAGCGACAA
>JAAXZZ010000217.1 GCA_012719655.1 Gammaproteobacteria bacterium
CAGTCGTGAATTGATTGGCAATTGCCTGCGTAAAGATTTGTAAGGCTAAATTATTGTGTGGTAAGTCAATCTATAACCCTACACCGCAGAGTCATGTGGTTAGGTTAGAATGATGATCTTTATCACAGTGTGTTCGAGTTTGGACTTGTGCTCGCGTGAGTCACTTCTTCGCAAGGTTATTTATGTCTTGGTTTGCATGGTTTGAACGACGGATAAACCCTTATCCTGATGAGGCTTTAGTGCCGAAAAAAATCACCTTATTTCACTTTGTGAAAGCCTGCGCGCGCGGTTCTGGGCTATGGTTGCTGGTGTTGGTGCTGCTCAATGCCGGTCTGGGTGTGTTTGAAGCGGTGCTCTTTCAGCTGATGGGTTTAATTATCTACTGGCTGGGGCAGTACGGCCCCGAGCAATTATGGGCAGAAAAAAGCACACCACTATTGGCGATGCTGGCGCTGATTGTGCTGAGTCCAGTTTGGGTGTTGATTGCCAGTAATGTGCGTTTTCAAACGCTGCAAGGCGTACTGCCGATGCGCTTACGCTGGCAGTTTCACCAACTACTGCTCAGTCAAAGTATGCAGTTTTATCAAGACGAATTTGCCGGGCGTATTTCTGCCAAAGTGATGCAAACTGCACTGGCTGTGCGCGACACCATTATGATTTGCGCGGAAATGCTGGTGTATGTGGTGATTTATTTTCTCACCACGGCAGTGATTTTGCTGAGTTTTGATGCGTGGCTGCTGGTGCCTTTTGTGGCATGGCTGGTGATTTTTGCTGTGATTCTCCGTGTGTTTGTGCCGCGTATGGCGCAGCTTGCTAGCACTCAAGCCGATGCGCGCTCTTTGATGACGGGGCGCATTACCGATGCCTATTCTAATATTGCTACGGTGAAATTGTTTTCCCATGGCGACCGTGAAGCGCATTATGCCAAGCAGGCCATGCAAGAGTTTATGGGCACTGTGCATGCGCAAATGCGTTGGGTAACTTATTTAGAATTGCTCAATCACACTCTCAATATGCTGTTGGTCGGCGGCACTGCCGTTTTGAGTCTGTATCTGTGGCAGCAGGATTTAATTGGTGTTGGCGCGGTGGCTGCAGCCATTGCCATGGCGCTGCGTTTGATTGGTTTGTCGCATTGGATTATGTGGGAAGCCACCATGCTGTTTGAAAACCTTGGCACTGTGCAAGATGGCATGAACACTATCAACACGCCGGTAAAACTCTTGGATGCACCGGATGCTGCGGAGCTTAAAGTGACTCAGGGTGAGATCGAGTTTAAACAGCTGAGTTTTGCTTACCGTAACGGCAAACCGCTGATGCGTGATTTTAATCTGCACATTAAAGCCGGCGAGAAAATCGGTTTAGTCGGTCGCTCTGGGGCAGGGAAATCCACCCTAGTGAATATCTTGCTGCGTTTTTATGATGTCAGCAGTGGCCAAATTCTGATTGATGGCCAAGACATTGCCAAGGTCAGCCAACAATCTTTACGTCAGCACATCGGTATGGTCACGCAGGACACCTCATTGCTGCACCGTTCAGTGCGTGAAAATATTGTTTATGGCCGTCCTGATGCCACGGAAGAAGAATTGCAGCAAGCCATAGCACGGGCGCAAGCGGCTGAGTTTATTCCATCCTTATCTGACGCCAAAGGACGTACTGGTTTGGATGCGCATGTGGGGGATCGCGGGGTTAAACTCTCTGGTGGTCAGCGTCAGCGTATCGCTATCGCCAGAGTGATGCTCAAAGACGCGCCGATTTTGCTCCTTGATGAAGCCACCAGCGCTTTGGACTCTGAAGTGGAAATGGCGATCCAAGAAAGCTTGTATGACTTAATGGCGGGCAAAACCGTCATTGCGATTGCCCATCGCTTGTCCACCATTGCTGCGATGGACCGTCTGGTGGTAATGGATCAAGGTCAAATCGTCGAAGTGGGTAGTCATCAAGAGTTGTTGGAGAAAAATGGCCTGTATGCGCGCTTATGGAGTCGCCAGTCCGGTGGGTTTTTGGGTGGCGAGTAAGCTAGCTGGTTAGCTCTGCTTAGGCAAAGATTATTGTGGTTACACCTGTATATGTGGTGTAACTACAGTCACTTTATGCCACTTCTAATGTGCCGGCTAAGTTAAACGGCTCGCCCCATTGTTGCCAAGTTGCAGGGCCTTGCGCCAATTCGTCATCCGTTAGTAAACAGGCGTTTAAGCTAGCTTCGAGCTGGTTAAAGTTAATATTCTGGCCAATGAAAACCAACTCTTGGCGGCAATCACCGACCTCGTCTTGCCATTTTTCTGCGATGGCCTTTAAGCTCTCAGCATCTTGCGGCCAGTCTGCACGAGGCACACTGGCCCACCACTGACCTGCATAACTGTAACGCAGCATGCCGCCGGCTTGTGACCAGCTACCGACGATGTTGGGGCAGGGTGCCAGCCAGAAGTAGCCTTTGGAACGTAGTAAGCGTCCATTGCTCCATTCTTGATTTAGAAACTGATGGAAGCGCTGGGCATGTAATGGACGACGTGCTTGCCATGCATGTGAAGTAATGCCGTACTCTTCACTTTCTGGAATATGCTCACCGCGCATTTCTTTGAGCCAGCCTGGTGCTTGCGCTGCTTGATCAAAATTAAAGGCATGGGTATTGAGTACTTCTTTGAGCGGGATATCGCCCATGCGCATTGGCAAGATTTTGGCTTGGGTATTGAGTGAGCGCAAAATGGCTTCCAGCTCTTGGTAAGCCACTTGGCTGATGAGGTCGGTTTTGCTGACTAAAATTACATCGGCAAACTCAATTTGCTCAATCAGCAAGTCAGTGATGGCGCGCTCATCGTCTTCAGCAATATCATTTTCGCGCTCGCCAATCCATTGTGCAGCGTGATAATCGGTTAAAAAGTTGATGCCATCGACCACAGTGATCATGGTGTCGAGGCGTGTGAGGTCAGATAAGCTGTGACCCGCTTCATCAGTAAAGGTGAAAGTTTCTGCCACCGATAATGGCTCAGAAATACCAGTGGATTCAATCAGGAGATAATCAAAGCGATTTTGCTGGGCCAGTTCTGCTACCTCTTTGAGTAAGTCCTCGCGCAAGGTGCAGCAGATACAGCCATTACTCATTTCAATCAACTGTTCTTCAGCGCGATTAAGCTCTACGCCGTGTTGCGCTGCACTGCCATCAAGATTGATTTCACTCATGTCATTGACGATTACCGCCACGCGTAAGCCTTCGCGGTTTTTTAAAATATGATTGAGTAGTGTGGTTTTGCCTGCACCTAAAAAGCCAGATAACACGGTAACGGGAAGCGGAGTGGACATGTTGTTTTTCCTTGCTTAAGCAATGTTAAGTAATAGCTTTGCGCTAGGGTGCTGCGCGCCAATGGTCTTAAAGGGCAGGGTTGTTTGCTGCAGCTTGCTCAATAGAAGCGATAGCATCGTGAGCATGCAGACTCTCTAAATGGCGTGTTGTGATAGTAAATTCTGCATAGCGCCCAGCTAAGGTTTGTTGTAGGCGGCGTACTGCATCTTCAACAAACATCAAATTATGGCCGTTGAGCCGAGCAAATTCTTGCTCATCAATACGCTTTACTGCGGTTTGGAGAGGGGGTGGCTAATGCCTCTTCGATACAGTTGATAAGTTGCACTAAGCCAAAGTCTGCACGGTCTGGGGGCAGAGAAACTCTGATGATGGCTTGGCTACGCTGACTATGTGGCGTAGCAAAACTGCCATGCTCTTGCAGCCAGTGTGCAACCTGCTCGACATTGCAGTTCTCAGCTACAGCAAATGACGCCGTAAAGTGCTCAGCCAAGAGTTGACGTGCTAAAGCAGCAGAGCAAGGGCAGGTGGAGGAATAACCTACTTTAACTTCTGCGTAGAGCTTAAAGCCTGTAGGTGATCGTTGTGCATGCAGTTGTATCGGATAGCTTTTCCAACCATTCAAGTTGCTACTGAGCAGGGCCGGTCGTTGCAGTAATAGATTAAACCGTAGAATTAAGCGTGCTTGCGAGGTTTGTGCTTCGTGTTGTTGGCTAATCGCTTTATCCAAAATAGCTAAAAGAGTCTCTGCGCTGACAGGATGTTGGGCTGCAAGATCACCAAGCAACTGATACAAACGTGACATGTGGATGCCTTTGCTTGTCGCGTTACCCATATCAACTTGAAAGCAGGCAGTGGCTGGTAGAGGGCTGTTTTTGTGTCTATGTGCTTCAGTTAAATATAGCGGTAAGTCAATGTTATCCATACCGACCCAATTGATAGGTGTATGGATGTAGGCTTGAGTGTCTAAAGAAATATCAGGAAGAGAGTGCGTCATGGTTATCAAGTGTGATTGCATGTTTTGTTATAATATAACAATTTTTCTAGGTGAGCAATACAAACGCTGTCTGCGTAGCTATACCCATTTGAGTGCTACACTCGCTGATTTTGAGGTGCTATACGCGTGAACTTTACAGTGTTGGCTGCTTATATCATTGCCATTGTGGTGCTGATTGGTACGCCCGGACCCATTGTGGCTTTGGTGATTAATGCAGCCTCGCGGCACGGTTTTAAATATGCTTTGATCACTGTGCTTGGTAGCAATCTTGCCTCGTTAATTTTGCTGGCCTGTGCCGCGCTGATTATTTCCGGGGTGATTGCTTTGGATGCACGCAGCCTACAATGGATTAGTTTGCTTGGCTGTGGCTTTATTGCTTGGCTGGCGTTGCATAGCTTGCGTAGTGAGTTAGCTCAACGGCCATCAGTAAAGTCTGCGCCGTTGACGCCAGTGAAAGGTCGTTCGGGATTCTTGAATGGTTTTTTCCTTGGTGTATCGAACCCGAAGGACATCGTCTTTTTTGTGGCATTTTTTCCGCAGTTTATTAGCGTTACTGCCGACATTAAGCTGAGCTTAGTGGTGTTGACGTTGGTTTGGATGGTGGCGGATTGTGTCATCTTGTTAAGTTATGCACGGCTGATGCGCGGTCGTTTCTTTCAGCGCCAGCAACGCACCATAACGCTGCTCTCATCAGTATTTCTATTGTTGATCGCGATTCTTGGCGCTGCGTATACGCTGAGTGAAGGCTAGGCTGCAGAATATGCTTTTTCTGTACAGCTGATGCTGAGCAAGCATCTATTTTTATCCGGCGCGTGCAGCATTATTTCTTAAAGTGTATAATTTAAAAATGTCAAATAAGACAAACAGGGTAAGCTAAATGGCAACTTAATAGTTTTGCTAGCTTGTCTTTCAACCTCAAACTTCCTGAGCCTTAGTGCCTTGTCGATAGCAGCAACTTGCTGGTTAGGATTGCAAAATTACAGAGTTGCCCTTGTACGTTAAAAGTAATGCGCTTTACGAGGTGTCATTCGGATCAGCCTGTTAGGTCAACGAACTCAATAGATTCAAAGGTGCATACGCTTTCTGTAGTATGGCCGAGGTGATTGTTATGCATAAAAATCGATCAGTAACGCAGCAAGAGCAGCGCTTTTCTCCAGGTGTAAAACTCATCTCAGCAACAGATTTAAAAGGGGTTATTACCCATTGCAATGATGCCTTTGAGAGCATTAGTGGTTTTACCCGTGATGAGTTAATTGGTCAGCACCATAATATTGTACGTCACCCTGATATGCCTAAAGAGGCGTTTGAGGTCATGTGGAAGCATCTAAAGGCTGGTCGGCCATGGATGGGGTTGATCAAAAATCGCTGTAAAAACGGCGATCATTACTGGGTCAGCGCCTATGTCACGCCAGTGACTGAGTGTGGTGAAGTGGTCGGCTATGAGTCAGTGCGCACCTGCCCTGAACGCGTTGATATTGCTCGAGCGGAAAAACTCTATGCACGGATGAATCGTAAACGCCGGCAGCTGCAAATACCACGCTACTTAAAGCAACTGATGGTTGCGATTGGGTTTATTATTCCTGCGTTGATCCTAGGCTATAGTGTCTCCTCTTTGGCCAGCACGCTATGGCTGATTGCGGCGTTATTGGCTTTTGGTGGGATGCAGTATTTGCAATATAAACATGACCTGCTGTTAATTAGTAATGAGTTGCATGGCGTGTTTATGCATCCTTTGGCAGCGAGCACTTATACCAATCAGCATGGCATGATCGGCAATATCATGGTTGGAGTGATGAGTTTGCGCGCCCACTTAGATGCAGTCTTGACGCGCATTGAGGATGCCTCACGACAGGTCACTGAGCAGTCACGCCTAGGTTTAGCTTTGACTGAAACGGCTCGCGAAGAAATGCTCAAACAAAATCAGCAAACTGAACTTGTGGCAACGGCCATGCATGAAATGTCGCTGGCCATTCACGAGATTTCAGACAATGTACAAAAAACAGCAGATCAGGCTGAGCAGTCCAACGAGTTAGCTGGCCAGGGCGTAAAGATTGCCAAAGTGACTCGAGCCTCGATTGAAACGTTACGTGATACGGTCTTGGATATTGGTCAAGCGGTGCAAAGTCTGGCTGCGCAAACGGATGCGATTGCCCATGCGGCCGCATCGATTGAAAGTATTTCTGATCAAACCAACTTGCTCGCCCTGAATGCGGCAATTGAAGCTGCGCGAGCCGGTGAGCATGGTCGAGGTTTTGCGGTTGTTGCCGATGAGGTGCGTCAACTCGCAGCAAACACACGCCTGTCAGCGAAAAATATTGGTGAAATTGTCGGTAATCTGAGTGCGCAAGCAGTGACTTCAGTGAAGTTTGCTGAAGAAGGGGCGGCTGATGCGCAAATTGGATTACAGCGCGTGGTTGAGTCTGAAAGCATGCTTGCAGGAATTGTAGAGGCCGTGAGTAAGATTTCTGCCATGTCAGAGCAAATGGCGACGGCGGTTGAGGAACAGGCGATGGTCTCGCAAGATGTCAATCGGCAAGTGACGGAGATCGCCGCATTATCAGAGCGTAGTTTGCAAGGCACTCACGCGAGTGCTGAAAGTATCCAGAACTCACAGAAGGTCTCTGAGCAGCTGCATGAGCTGGTGAATCGTTTTAGGCAGTGAGCATAAGAATGACAGTGGTAAGTTCTTAATTTTTGCAACGTGCTGTGCTGTATTTAGGTGATTTTTTGTAGGTGGTTACTGCGCAGCTACCACCTACAAAACGATAAGCTTTAGTGCTATTTTAGTTCGGCGAGGTCGGTTTGTTCAGCGCCTCTGCCATGCCGTTGATATCAGCACCTTTGAGGCCGATTTCTGACAGTAGAGAGTCTAAGATCGGCGCTTGTGCTCGATATCTAAGCGCGCTGCTTACCACTTGGTCGGCTAGCGAGCCGCTGTTAGCAGGCTCTGTCGTCGAGCCTGCATTGTTACCGTCTGCAGCGCTATTTTGCCCCAAACCATTGACGTGTAAAATCTTGATGTCACTGATCTGCTCCATAGGCTTAACGCTTTGTGCAATGATTTCAGGTAGGTGTTGAATCAGTGCCATGCGCACTTGCATCGCGATCTGCTCAGGAGAGAGTACATTGGCCGCATCGTTAATGGCTTTCTTACCTTCTGCTTCAACTTTATAGCTGCGCTCTTTAGCATCTGCTAGTAGTACTTCTGCATCAGCCTGTCCTTGGGCGCTTAGACGCAGCTTATCAGCTTGACCTTGTGCGTTAAGTCGTACTGCTTCAGCTTGGTCTTCGGCCGCTTTCTTCTCTGACTCGGCATTGACTACCAATTTAATCGCTTCTTTTTCAGCCATTTGTCGCGCCATAATCAATTCGACTTGTTTGGCACGCTCGGCTTGTTCAGTTTGACGGACGGTAATTACCGCTTCTTCTTGCTGTACCGCTAAAGCTCTGGCTTTGTCGGCTTCAGCTTTAGCCTCAGACTCTGCACGCGATTTTTCTGCGATAGCGATGGACTTGTCCTGAGAAGCCAGTTCAATGGCTTTTTGTCGGTTGACTTCAGCTTCTTCGACAGCACGCTGCTTAGCAATTTCCATCTCGCGCACAGCCCGTTCTTTTTGGATAGTTTCCGCATCAATATCCCGATCTGCAACAATACGCTTTAAGTCGATCTCGCGCTGAGCGGCAATTTTAGCCTCTTCTGCTGCACGCTGTTTCTCCGCTTGCTCACTGGCAATTTCTGCCATTTGTGATGCACGACGGATCGACACTTCGCGCTCTTGTTCTAAACGCGCATACTCTTCTTCACGCAAAATATTGAGTTTGCTACGTTCAGCTTCTAAGTTTTTTGTTTTGATCGCTAAGTCAGTTTCTTGCTCAATATCGTTGCGAATTTTACGACGTGACTCAATGGCTTGGGTGAGTTTGGTGAGGCCTTCAGCATCAAAAGCATTTTGCGGATTAAAATGCTCAAATGCGGTTTGATCTAAGCCTGTTAGGGAAACCGATTCCAACTCTAAGCCGTTTTTTAATAAATCTTCAGATACCACATGCTGCACTTTTTGCACGAAGTCGACGCGCTTCTCATGCAGCTCTTCCATTGCCATTTCTGCCGCGACAGAGCGTAAAGCATCAACAAACTTACCTTCAACCAGCTCTTTCAGCTCGTGTGGGTTCATGGTTTTTAAACCCAGAGTTTGCGCAGCATTAGCGATAGATTCTGTGGTGGGTTTAACGCGAACATAAAACTCTGCGGTGACGTCGGCGCGCATACGATCGCGCGTAATCAGTGCCTGCTCATTAGCACGGCGTACTTCAAGACGTAAGGTGTTCATGTTGACAGGGATGATTTCATGCAACACTGGGAGAACAATGGCTCCACCATTCATAATGACTTTTTCGCCATTAAATCCGGTTCGCACAAATGAGACTTCTTTGGAGGCGCGTTTATAGAGTCTGGCTAGGATTAAACCTAGAGCCAGCAAAGTAATAAGCACCGAGCCGGCAATGATGGCGATATTGATTAAGTTGCTGTTGAGCATGTTTAAAATCCTAGTCCGTTTAGATATATAGGTTGTATTTTTATTCGGTTAAGTGAGGGTTGGAGTTGCGTATGCCGCGATAAATGGCGCCTTCACGTGAGAGTACTAAAACAGCAGTGCCTTGCTCGAATACATGGCTAGCATCATCAGGCTCAAGTTGAATGTAATGGCTGTAGCCATGCTGATCTTTGACCCGAGCTTCTGCCGGGTATCCATAGGCTGCGGTGCCTAAGGTGATTGTCGCGATGCGCCCGATTAAGCTTTCTGAGCTGACCGCGGTGGTTTCATCTTTGGGCATGAGCCATTGCAGCAGTCCGCCACAGGCACGCACGAGCGGCAAACTCAAGAGCATGATCAATGGCGCAGCAATCCAGCCCGGTGCTAACCATCCGCTCAGCTCATGCAAGATGTTTTGTACGATCAGACCAAGTAAGCCCACGCACAGCAGAAACACCATCAATAGCATCAGCAATGGCACTTGACCGACCCGCAACCAGCCAAGAAAGCGGCTCAAAGCCGATTGCGCATCCAGTTGTGCAACTTCTGCATGAGGTGAAAAATCAGTTTCAGGCAGCACACTTTCGAGAAGGTTTGATATACCAAGACCGAACAGCATGCCTACGCCTTCTAGTAGTGCAATCATCAGCATTAACAGTAATGCCGCACTAAAAGCGATATTTTCACTGGCCAGTATCATCGCAAGCATTAGCTTTGCTCTGCTTTAAGAGCCGCTAAACGTTCGGCAATTCTGTTGTGACGGGCGAGCTCGTCCAGCTCGGCAAGTTTGCTGGCGCTGGTCAGAGATACATCACGCCCGGCAATACCTGTGGCTTTTTCAAGCACACGATCAAAGCTTGCACCTGCACGATTGGCTTTATCGGCTGCGCTATCGCCTTGCTTACTGGCGACACTGGTGGCGCTTACAGATGCTGCGCGTGTTTGTAGAAAGGTATTTAACTCAGATTTCATTTCGCGCTTTTTCGCTTGTAGCGCTTGAATAAAACCTTCCAGTTCTTTTTCTCGGGCAGTAGCGTTGGCAATACTGAGTTCAAGTACAGGCATCCGTGCTTCAATGTCGATTTGTTCGGCAATGCCTGCTTCGGCTAGATCATCACGATCATTGGCTACGGCGATATGCAGTTGCTCAGCTAAAACTTCATAGCGATTATTTTCTTCAATCAGCTTTTTGCTAGCTAAATGCTTCTGCGCGATTTGCTGGCCCAACTCCGCCTGTGTATCAGCAATTGCTGAGTCAACTTCACGAATAGCTTGCTCCATAACCAGTTCTGGTGATGCATTTTCAACAGCGTTAACTAATGCATTGACACTGCCACTCATCAGTCGGGCAACTCGACTTGTTATGCTTTCATTCATGGTTTTTCTCCAAGTGATTTTGTTTGTACTCATGCAGTAGTGTTGCTAAATCGAATGCGTTTTTTTGTTTTTTGCCTGATGCGCACTGGCTGGTGATTGCTAAAGGCAGCAGCAAAGTATTGAGCTGAAAAATTTTATCGAGCATTGCTGTATCAGCTGCTTGCAGTTCTTTTGTGCTTAATTTAGCGCTGCGTGCCGTTAAGGTTTGCAGGCTAGCAAGCAGGTCGGGGAGCGTATCAAGTACACGTAAAGTTACATCAGGCAGATAATTTAGCGATTGTTGGTGCACCAGCAGTTGATGCTTCATTTTGCCAAACAGCTCTTGGGCTTGACTGAGATTTTGCGCATAGTCCTCACTGCTACTTTGTTGGCGTCGAGTTTCTGCAAGTAATCCTCGTAGCTTCTCGGAAG
>JAAXZZ010000218.1 GCA_012719655.1 Gammaproteobacteria bacterium
ATATATACGATGCCACTATAATTTATAAGGCTATAGAGTATTTATCTCGTATCTGTTGACTGTGTAGCACTAGTCTCTAGCTGCTGTTTGGCAAGCAACACCGCAGGTTGCAAACCGCTGATGCGTTCAACTTTACGGCGCACGCTGGCAGTAAAAATACCAGGCAGGCTTTCAATTAAAGTGAATTTATTTCTTGCTCTAGTAATCCCTGTGTAAAGCAGCTCTTTGCTCAAAACAGGGTTGAGTCGGTCAGGTAAAATCAATGCCGTATGGCTGAACTCAGAGCCTTGTGATTTATGCACTGTCATGGCAAATACTGTTTCTACGGCGGTTAAGCGGCTGGGTAGAATAAAGCGCACGCCACCTTGGCCATCATTGCGCGGGAATGCTACGCGCAAAACCTGCTCGGCAGGATGACCATCACTGCCTGGCCTATCGTTTGGCACATACAAAGCAATACCAATGTCGCCATTCATTAAGCCTAAGCCATAGTCGTTGTGCGTCACTAAAACTGGACGGCCTTCATACCAGCCTTGGGTGCTGCTGATCAGTTGCTTGCTGCATAACAGCTGGGCAACACGCTCATTCAAACCTTCAACGCCAAACTCGCCCTTACGCAACGCACTGAGCAAACGAAACTGATCGAAGGCTTGTAGTACTTGACTGGCCCACTGCTGCCAAACTTGTTCATGCAGAGGCCGCTGCATCTCGGGTCGTAATTGAGCTAAAACCTGTAGGTAATGGCTGTAGCCAACGGCTGTATTTGTTGGCTCTGATGTGTCAGTTTCGCCCAGTAATAGGCGCTCGAAGACTGCGCGACTGTCCTGCTGCAAGGATATATAGTCGACATCTTGGCGCGGTGTTTTAAGTAACTGCACAGCCTCTTGCCAATCGCCTTGATTGACCGCCCGCGCGAGCTGGCCAATGCCTGAGTTGGCACCAAAGCGCCGTGAATGCCTTAGCATCACCGTGCGCTGTGCTAAAGGCTGCTGCTCTGCACTGCCGACACACCAAGGCTGCGCTTGCAGCTTTTCATTGCACAGGGTCTCAAGCTGTTGCTGCGTTTGCGTACTGTAATAGCCCAGTTGTGCATCAGCGCATAGATCACCCAGCACTGAGCCAGCTTCTACCGAGGCTAGCTGATCTTTATCGCCCAGTAAAATTAGGCGCGCGTGGCTTGGCAGCGCTTGCAGCACGTTGTACATCATTTCCAAATCGATCATCGACGCTTCGTCGATCACCAATACATCCAGAACTAAAGGGTTGCTGCTGTTGTGTCGAAAATGTCGCGTGTGGGGCAAACTACCGAGCAAGCGGTGCAAGGTGGATACTTCAGAAGGGATATTGTCTTTAACATCCTCTGTGACAGACAGGGATTGGATCTGCTGACCAATGGATTCTGTTAAGCGTGCGGCTGCTTTACCTGTCGGTGCGGCCAACTGGATGCGTAAGGTCTGTGCGTTATTTAACGCGGCTTGTTGCAACAACGCCAATAAGCGCACCACTGTTGTGGTTTTGCCAGTACCTGGACCGCCGGTGATCAGTGTTAAGCGTCCTTGTGCGGCCATCGCGCAAGCCACTTTCTGCCAATCAGTTTGACGTTCTCCGTCTAGGTATAAAGGCTCGTTAAATAAGTCGATTAAACGCTCAGAAAAATCTGCTGGTAAGCTCAATGGGCTGTTGATACGCCGCTCCAGTTGCGCGGCAACTCTATGCTCGTATTGCCAGTAGCGCTGCAAATACAGGCGTCCATCCACTAATACCAAAGGTGTTGTATGTGTGTCTGCATGACAGCGCACCAGTTGACTGCGCCCTAAGCTGGTGAGCCAATGGGTTAAACACATGCCTGCAAGACGCTGCGAAGGTAAGTCTTGCGCACATTCCAGCATATGCCCTTCCGGAGGCAGTAACAGGGTTAAGTCAGGATCCTTAATCAGAGCGGTTAAATCTAAACAAATGTGTCCGTGACCCAATTGATGACTGGTGAGCGCCGCCGCCAATAACACTAAGGGCTCAGCGCTGGGATCAAGCTGGCCGAATAATTTTGCTAAAGCAACATCAAGAGGGCGCAACCAGCCCAATTCCTGCCAGCGGATTAATAGCTGCAACACCCCGGCGCGATTGGCCAAGTAATCGCTATCTATATTCATTGGCGGCTCAGTGTTTGCAGGTGTTTGAGTGGGCTGATCCGTGCTCTCGCCAAAGAGTTGTCCTTGTTCAATCATTTACTGACCCTCCAGCGTATTAGCTTGAAATAGCAGATCCAACGTTTCGATCAGCTCACGTGGCGGTCGAGCCTGGTGTAAACCTTGGCTTGCGTTTTGTGCGCCGCGCAAGAACATATACACCGCACCGCCAATGTGTCGGTCATAGTCATAATCAGCAATGCGCAGCTTCAACAGTCGGTGCAAAGCCAGCACATAGAACACGTACTGCAAGTCGTAGCGGTGACTTAATACGCAGGCATTCATCGCCTCCACGCTATAGTCACTCTGATCAACGCCAAGCCAGTTGGATTTATAGTCAATGACGTAATAGCAGCCGGCATGCTCAACCACCAAGTCAATAAAGCCTTTAAACATGCCGTTTAAGCGCTCAGGCTGCAAATAAGGGCGCTCGGCACCGGGCAAAATATACTGCCGGACTAAACGATCCAATTGCACCGTATCAACATTGTTGGTGGAGAACCAAAATTCCATTTCTGCTTGGTAGTGCTGCACGTTAGACAGCACCAATGGCGTGTCAGTCGAGACAGTAAAAGGACATTGCAGGTAATCGCTTAGCCAAGGCCAGAGCAGTTCACTGTAGGCTTCAAAACCATAGGATTGGCAACGCGCTTCAATCAGTTGCTGGGCTTTTTCGGGCTGTTGCAGCACCGCGGCAAAACCTTGCTCTGCCGCCCACTCTAATAAGCTGTGCAAAAAAGTCCCAGGCTTTGCGCCGCGCGGAAAGCTATGCAGATCGAGCGAATCTTCTCCAGCGTTTTGAGTGGACGGCAGACTAACGGCCGCATCGTAATGTTCATCATCACTGATATTTTGGGCAAAAGGACTTTGTGGCGCTAAATCTTCAACCCGCTCACGCATGTGCTGGTCATCTTCAGGGGCTTGCGCGCTTAAGCGTAAAGCACTGTATGAGGCAATCCACCAGTGTTCACGGGTGCGTCGCTGAGCAATACGCCACTGCGCAGTAAAGGCTTCAGTGGCACCCTTGGCACAATCGGCAGTCGGCTCTGGTGCCACTGCAATATGACTGACGTGGGCGAGCGCTCTAGATTCTTGTAGCCTTTGCTGGTAATCAGTAAACCAGCTGCGCAGTGCTGCACTGC
>JAAXZZ010000219.1 GCA_012719655.1 Gammaproteobacteria bacterium
GCTATACGGATTGTATGAGGCGCGCAAATATAACCGTCAACTCAACGAAATCATTGTTGTTGAAGGCTATATGGATGTGATTGCCCTCGCCCAGCAAGGCCTGCGTAACGCTGTAGCAACCTTAGGCACTGCCACCAGCGAAGAACATATCAAGCGTTTATTTCGCGTAGTGCCTTCAATTTTATTTTGCTTTGACGGCGATAATGCCGGCCGTAAAGCCGCTTGGCGAGCACTGGAAGCCACCCTCAGCAATTTAAAAGATGGCCAGCAGGCACGTTTTCTGTTTGTACCCGACGGAGAAGATCCTGATAGCTTGATTCGTAGCGAAGGCTTGGAAGCTTTTCAGGCGCGCATAGCCCAGCAGGCGGTGCCGCTCACCGAATATTTCTTCACTCACTTAGCTGCAGAAGTCAACCTTGAGTCACTGGAAGGCAAAGCACACATGGCAACCTTAGCAGCGCCGCTGATTGAGCGTATTCCTGGTGCCAACTTACGCGCTTTAATGCGGCAAAAACTGACACAAGTTACTGGGCTCGCCAACGCTGCAAACGTAGACAACACGGCGCCGCCCGCTCAAGACTGGGTAACCAGCAGCGACTATGATCGTGACCCCCTTGACCTTGATAGCTACCATTCATTTCAGGCCAGCGATTTCCCTCAGCCATCACAGCAAACAGGTGTGCAACCGTTTAAGAAAAATAGCCGCAGCAACCACAGATGGCCGCCGCAAAGCGCTCCAGCACGTCAAGCCAACCGCGCTAAAGCGGCTGTCGAACCCCCGCACCTGGCCGCGCTGCGCACGTTGTTACATCATCCACACCTCGCGCTAAAGGTTGATACCGCAAGCAAACTTGCTGCAGAAGATGACCTTTATGCACAATTGCTCGTCTCACTACTCGAAGCGTTACAAAAAAGCCCCAACCTCAGCCCACTACAACTGATAACACGATGGCATGGCACCGAACAGGGCCTCCTTTTACGTGCACTGGCTGAAAAAGAATGGCTTATCGATGCCGACAACCTTGAACAGCAATTTTTTGACACCATAACTCGTTTAGCATCGCGTCAACGTGAGCGCTTGATTGAACAACTACTCAACAAGGCTCGCTCTGACCAACTTTCTAGCGAAGAAAAACAACGCTTGCGTGAATTGTTTGAACAACACAACAATGCACCAAGTACCGCCGAAACTGGCAATTAAGCTATTATATGCAGTATAATACGCCTCTTTCTTGCCGTTCGGCCCAGACCTTTCATGGATAGGGTGATATGTCCGCAAAAGCACAACAATCTCGTTTAAAAGAATTAATCGCCCTCGGCCGCGAGCAGGGATACCTGACCTACGCCGAGGTCAACGACCACCTTCCTGAAGATATTTCTGACCCAGAACAGGTCGATGATATTATTCGCATGATCAATGACATGGGAATTAATGTCTCAGAAGCGGCGCCTGATGCTGACGCTCTGCTCTTGGCCGGTGCTGACACCGATGAAGCTGCCGCTGAAGAAGCTGCGGCTGCATTGGCTGCAGTTGAAACCGACATTGGTCGCACCACTGATCCAGTACGCATGTATATGCGTGAAATGGGCACCGTTGAGCTATTAACACGTGAAGGCGAAATTGAAATCGCCAAGCGCATTGAGGAAGGCATCCGCGAAGTGATGGGCGCGATTGCTCACTTCCCAGGTACTGTTGCAGAGATTCTCAACAGCTTCGATCGTGCGATCACTGACGGCACTCGTTTGACCGATATCTTTAATGGTTACATCGACCCTGATGACGACATTGCCGAGCAACCTACTCTTCCGGCAGTAAAAACCACTGCAACTGACGCTAAAAAACTGGCTGACGACGACGAAGAGGACGAGGACGAGACTGAAGAAGCCGAAGAGGAAGATGAGGCCGGCGACGGTGGACCTGACCCAGAAATTGCTAAACAGCGTTTTGCGGCCATCGCTGAACAACTGGCTAAAGTCGAAAAAATCCTGCTCAAGCACAAGCGCAACAGCAAACAAGCGATTGCCGCACAGCAAGAATTGGCTGAACTCTTTATGCCAATTAAGCTTGTACCTAAACAGTATGATGCACTGGTTATGCAGGTCCGCGATGCATTACAACGCGTACGCGCACAAGAGCGCGCGATCATGCAACTCTGTGTTCGTGATGCCCGTATGCCGCGCGCTGATTTTTTAAAGCACTTTCCAGGCAATGAAGTCAATCTTGAATGGGCCGTAAAACTCAGCGAAGGTAAAGCGCGTTACGCGGCAGCATTGGCTCCATTGGTTGAAGAAATTCAGCGTAATCAACAGATTTTGATTGATTTAGAAGAGTCAACCTCACTGACCATTGCAGAAATCAAAGACATCAACCGTCGCATGTCGATCGGTGAAGCCAAAGCTGGCCGTGCCAAAAAAGAAATGGTCGAAGCCAACCTGCGCTTAGTGATCTCGATTGCGAAAAAGTACACCAACCGCGGCTTGCAGTTCCTTGATTTAATTCAAGAAGGCAACATCGGCTTGATGAAGGCCGTCGACAAGTTTGAATACCGTCGCGGTTATAAGTTTTCAACCTATGCAACTTGGTGGATTCGTCAGGCGATTACCCGTTCGATTGCTGACCAAGCACGCACCATTCGTATTCCTGTGCACATGATTGAGACCATCAACAAACTCAATCGTATCTCTCGTCAAATGCTGCAAGAGATGGGTCGTGAGCCTACCCCTGAAGAGCTTGGCGAACGCATGGAGATGTCCGAAGACCGCGTACGCAAGGTACTAAAAATCGCCAAAGAGCCGATCTCTATGGAGACGCCAATTGGTGATGATGAAGACTCGCATTTGGGTGATTTTATCGAAGACTCGACGATGCAGTCGCCAATCGATATCGCCACAGTTGAGAGCCTCAAAGAAGCCACACGTGATGTACTCGGTGGCCTCACTGAACGCGAAGCCAAGGTGCTACGCATGCGTTTCGGTATTGATATGAATACTGACCATACTCTTGAGGAAGTCGGCAAACAGTTTGATGTAACCCGTGAGCGGATTCGTCAAATCGAAGCCAAGGCGCTGCGTAAACTGCGTCACCCATCGCGTAGTGAGCACTTGCGCTCATTCCTAGATGAGTAAAACCAACAACCCCCGATAATTCGGGGGTTTTTTTGTTTGCGTCTTGAGAACACATCGGTATAATCAGCCGCTGCAACTGGGGCCCATAGCTCAGTTGGTTAGAGCAGAGGACTCATAATCCTTTGGTCCACGGTTCAAGTCCGTGTGGGCCCACCAATAGAATCAAGCACTTAAGCCGCTTTCTCATAAGGCGGCTTTTTTGTTTCTGTAAGTATGTAAGCACTATCTAGCTAGGCAAATTTTAGAAATACGCGCCCTGCGAGAGATATTCTATGATGTATAAATAAGTGGCTGATCCGCCAGGCCTCGCGAATGCTGATATGGTTTGCAATAGATTACAGGCCAATAATCAACACCCGCAAAACACTAAGAAGCATCGATAAGCGCAACAATTACTCACTTATCGTTACGCTTCATTTTCTCAGCGGTCGTGTCCAACGCTCAGACAAGAGCACCCCAAACAAAGTCAAGCCACCACCTAAAGCATGGTAAAGAGCCAGTTGCTCAGACAATACCAACGCAGCAATGATGATTGTAAGAATCGGCATTAAATTAAAAAACACAGCTGTGCGACTCGGCCCCAATGAACGCACTGCACGCATCCATGCCAAAGGTGCTGCAATTGACGCAAACACGCAGGCAAATAACACCAACGGCACGTTAGCACTGTTTAAACCTGTTTTTTCCGAAACGTAGAACAGTGGCAACAACACCACAATCGCCACTAATATCTGCAAATAAAGTAGCTGCAACGCCGGAATCTCCATCTGCCAGTACTTCAATAAAGTGCTGTACAGCGCATAGGCCAAAGTCGCTAGCAACATCATCGCATCGCCCATGTTAATACCTTGCCGCATGATACTGGCCAAATCGCCATGACTGACCACCAGTAGCACACCTAAAAACGAACAGATTGCGCCAACGATTGCCCCCATGGTTAGACGTTGCCCTAAAGCAATAATGGCCATGCCTAAAGACATCATCGGCATTAGCGATAAAATAATGCCCATATTGGTCGCGGAGGTTTTTGGCGCAGCAAAGTAGGCAAGGCTTTGATAAATCGCCATGCCCAACACACCCAGCACACCTATTTTCAACAGATGTGGACGAATGTTGGTCCAGTTGCGAATCACCGAACGCAATATGAATGGCGTAAACAATACTCCGGCAAACAACCAGCGATAAAATCCAACTTCAGCAGGAAAAATCACACCAACAGTCATTTTATTGACCACGGTATTGGCTGACCAAAATAATACTGCCAACAGTGGGAAAGCGTACTGCACGTTAAGCATCCTGTTAAATGGGTGAGCCATTATCACCCTGTCTGAATAAATCACTATACTGATTTTCAGTCACTCAACCACAGATGGCAGACAACCGATGAGTCCAAGCACAAAAAACTATCTGAGCATTCCAGACTTTGCCGAACTGCCAGCACCGCTGTTCTTTCGCTACGATGAATTTGCCGCGCACAGCCATGCTCACCCTCACCGCCATCCTTGGGGACAACTCAATTACAGTGCGCACGGGGTGATGCAATTAGAGGTTGCAGGCCAGCGTTTTATCTCGCCACCCAGCTATGGCATTTGGATACCACCACAGGCCATACACAGTGCCTATAACTGTCACAGTATCGTGTATCGCTCGGTCTATCTTGATCTAAGCTTGTGCGCTGGCTTACCGCAGCAGGCCTGTAGCGTGGTGATGAATGATATTTTAAAAGCCATTTTGAATAACTTTGCTGAGCGTGATGTGCAAATCCCACAGAGCGCGGCCGATCGGCGTTTAGGTCAAGTGCTGGTTGATCAGTTGCACGCAGCAGAGATTGAGCACAGCTACCTGCCCTATGCCAGCAGTGTGCAAACCTCTTTTGTCGTGGACAGCTTACGTGCCGACCCAGGCAATGCTGACACTCTCGCTCAATGGGCTGAGCGTGTATTTGTCAGCGAACGTACTTTAGCTCGTCAGTTTATGCGTGAGACCGGTATCAGCTTTGGCGAATGGCGCCAGCGTTTGCGCTTTTTGGCCGCTATTGAGCAATTGGAGACACAGCAGTCAATTAAGGAAATTGCTTTTTATTTAGGCTACAGCAGTCCTAGCGCCTTTATCAGCATGTTCCAGCGTCATGCGCAGTGCACCCCAGAGCAGTATCGCCGCCAACGGCATCGCTAACGCTAGCCCGCTTTATTATTGAAAGCACCCTACGGCGTACAAAACCCCACCCACAAAAAAACGGCTGGAGCAGCGCGCTACCAGCCGTTTATTAACATAAGCGAGCCAAGCGACTGCTGCGCTTACATGCCCAGCAAGTTCGGCAAGCCCATCGAGATACTCGGTACATAAGTGATCAATACCAAGAAACCTAGCAAGATCATCAACCACGGCA
Source organism: Gammaproteobacteria bacterium (assembly GCA_012719655.1). Classification (GTDB taxonomy): domain Bacteria; phylum Pseudomonadota; class Gammaproteobacteria; order Pseudomonadales; family Pseudomonadaceae; genus Denitrificimonas. The sequence continues at coordinate 5,516 of JAAXZZ010000219.1, forward strand.
TCGCTGCCTTGATCACATCGGCCAATGACATCCCCGTCACGGCGGAAGTGACAAATAAGTTAAGCCCGACCGGCGGTGTGATCAACCCGATCTCCATATTCACCACCATGATGATACCGAGGTGAATTGGATCAATGCCTAGCTGCACAGCAATAGGGAAGAGGATCGGCGCCAAAATCAAGATAATGGCCGAAGGTTCCATAAAGGCACCAGCAATCAGCAGAACAATATTGACCACTAACAGGAACATCCACGGCTGCAGACCTGCTTCCAACACAATTGCGGTGATTTGTTGCGGTATTTGCTCTGTCGTTAACACATGCGCAAACAGCATGGCGTTGGCGATAATGAACATCAGCATAATAGTGAGCTTGGCTGACTCCAGAATCACTTTTGGTGCTTCTGTGATGCGCATGTCTTTATAGACAAATAAGGCAATAAAAGCTGAATACACGGCGGCCACTGCCGCCGCCTCTGTGGGAGTAAACATGCCTGAGTAAATACCACCCAAGATGATCACCATCAGCAACAAGCCCCACACTGCTTTACGCGCAGCACTTAACCATTGGCGAAAGCTGGCACGCGGCAATGCTGGTAGGTTTTTCTTCACGGCAATGATGTAAATGGCCACCATCAATACCAAACCGAGCAAGGTGCCGGGTACAACACCGGCCATAAACAAGGTGCCCACTGAGGTTTCCGTCGCAGCGGCATAGACCACCATCACCACCGATGGCGGTATCAAAATACCTAACGTACCGGCATTGGTGACAATTCCTGCAGCAAAAGCTTGCGGATAACCTGAGCGAACCATACCGGCAATTGCAATCGAGCCAACAGCCGCCACTGTAGCAGGCCTAGAGCCTGATAACGCCGCGAACAGCATGCACGCCAATACCGCCCCAATCGCTAAGCCCCCACGAATATGGCCAACAGTGGCATTAGCAAAATCAATTAAGCGCCGCGCCACCCCGCCGGTGGTCATAAAAGAGCCGGCCAGCAGGAAGAACGGAATCGCCAGCAAAGTGTAATGTTCACTGGTTTCAAACATCTTAATGGCTAAGGAGCGTACCGAGTCAGGACTTAATAAAATAATAGTGACGGAACCTGCTAAACCCAACGAGATAGCAACAGGCACACCAATAAACATCAAGAGGAATAAAGCTAGAAACAGAAATAAAATAGTCATTATTTAGACTCCTCTGCTTCTGTTAGCTTCATCGCATCCGCGGCTTCATCAGCCAAACCTAAACCCACTTGCTGGTGGCGAATAAGTCTGACAAAAATCTCAGCAAAACGAATAAACACCATGGTAAAACCAATCGGTACCATCATGCCAATATGCCATTGCTTAACGCCAAAATGGCCTAAATCATCGGCGCCAATCGAAGCCTGCATTAACGTGCTGATCCACTCAAAACTAGCCACACTTAATAGCGCCCCATAGCCAAGACAGAAGAGGCAGGCGATGATTGCAATAATACGCTGCGTTGGCCGCGAGGTAAGCTTAACTAACGCGTCCACACCAATATGGCCACCAATACGCACGCCATAAGCTAAACCAAAGAAAATCAACCAAGCGAACAAGGCTTTAGTTAAAGCATTACTCCAAGTCATGGTTTGCACGATCTCTAAAACAAAATCGCCAATGCTATAAAAAAACTCAGAAACACCTTCAGAGCGTTCTGAAAAATACTCACCCACTTTGTAGAGCAAGGTGTAAAGGTTATTCAAAATCACATAAACAAAGGTTACTAGCGTCATTGCCGCCAGTAGAAAAACTATAAAACCTTCCTCAAAGCGATCCCAAATCAGGCGTATAGCGTTCATAAATATTTCCCCCCGAAACGGATAGCAAAACATCAGCCTGCAAGGTCGTGTCGATCTCCGTACAACTCTTAGGCTGTACGGAGATGCACGGCATTACTCTTGGTTTGCGGCTTCTGCTGCTTTGATGCGCTCTGCACCAATGTCTTGTTCAAATTTCTTCCAAACCGGTTTCACCTGATCACGCCATTGATCACGCTGCTCTTTGGTCAAAGTAATGATTTCAGTTTTACCACTATCAATAATTGACTGTTTGTCACGCTGATTCAGCTCTTCAGCATGCAGGTTCACCTCGACAGTGACCTCATCCATAATTTTAGCCAGCTCAGTGCGCACATCTGCAGGTAAGCCATTCCAGAACTTGGTATTGGTAATCACCATATAGTCGAGCAAGCCATGGTTAGACTCAGTGATGTACTTTTGCACTTCGTGCATTTTTTGCGAATAAATATTGGAGTATGGGTTTTCTGCACCATTGACGACGCCGGTTTGTAGGCCTTGGTAAACTTCAGCAAAGCTCATTTTACGCGGGTTAGCACGTAGCGCTTTAAACTGCTCATCCAATACAGCAGAGGCTTGCACACGGAATTTTAAGCCTCGTGCATCTTTCGGAGTGCGTAATGGTTTGTTTGCAGAAAGCTGTTTCAAACCGTTGTGCCAATAGGCTAAACCGGTGATGCCTTTATCTTCCATGCTGGTCAACAACTCTTGACCAACTGGGCTTTTCTGAAAGCGATCAACGGCGTGAATATCATCAAACAAGAACGGCAGGTCAAAAATCTGAATTGGTTTTGAATAGTGCTCAAACTTAGCCAATGATGGTGCAATGAGCTGTACATCGCCCAGTAGCAGCGCTTCCATTTCCTTGCCGTCACCGAATAAAGAAGAGTTTGGATAAACCTGCACTTCAACTTTACCTGGCAAACGCTCTTCAGCTAACTTTTTAAACAGCAGCGCACCCTGACCTTTGGGTGTGTGTTCGGCTACCACGTGGGAAAATTTAATAACAATTGGCTCGGCAGCATTTACTAAACCGGCCAGTCCCAATGAAACAGCACAAACCAGTGCTTTAGCGGTCATTTTAAGCATTAAAACTTCCTCTTACATTGAATAGTCAGTGCCGCACAATGCGACATATAAGGTTTTACCGTATGAGGTAGCCTCATACAGCTCATATACAACGCAAATTGCATACCCAAACATCGCACTCGCGACTAAAGTCGATACCCAACAGAGACATTGGCTTTAAATGGCTGTATTAAACGACCAGTAAAATGTTTTTAACCCAGGCAATGGCGGAAAACCGCCATATTTACTCGCTTTGCGGCGGGTTTTCGCCAGCTCCAGAAAAACTTAAGCCGTATTTGCGTAACTTATCGTGCAAGGTCTTGCGCGGGAGCTGTAACACTTCTGCGACTTCACGCAAAGACTGGTGAGGGTTGAGCAACTCCCTGGCAATCAAACTGCGTTCATAGGCCTCTACCTGCTCATTTAAAGGCAGATCACCCGCAGCGATGACGGGCGTTGCTAGCACAGGACTGATGGCCAAATCTAACCCTAAAGCAAAACGCTCGGCAGCATTTTGTAACTCTCGCACATTGCCTGGCCATTCATGGCCTAATAATAATGCGCGCACGGCTGGGGTTAATCTTGGCTCAGCAACGGCGTGTTTATCACAGGCAGCACTGACAAAATGCTGAAACAATGGCAATACATCCTCACTACGCTGGCGTAAAGGCGGAATATGAATTTGTGCGACATTCAGCCGATAGTACAAATCAGCGCGAAAACGACCTGCAGCAGCAGCGTCTAATAAGTTTTCTTTGCTCGCTGCAATGACCCGAATATCCAAGGGAATCAACTGATTGGAGCCAACACGCTCAACCACTCGCTCTTGCAGTAAGCGCAGTAATTTAACTTGTATGTCGAGGCTCATACTCTCTATTTCATCCAGAAACAGCGTCCCACCATTGGCATATTCAAATTTACCAATGCGGCGCTTTTGCGCGCCAGTAAACGCGCCGCTTTCATGGCCAAACAATTCACTTTCAATCACTGACTCGGCCAACGCCCCTGCATTGATTGCGACAAAGGGTGCATCGCGGCGTGCTGATAAATCGTGCAGAGCACGTGCCACAACTTCTTTGCCACTGCCTGTTTCGCCTAGAATCAGCACATCAGCTTGGATGTTTGCCAATGCGCTCACCTGCTCACGCAAGCGCTGCACACTTGGCGAATGACCCAATAAGCGCTCACCTAATAGCCGCTGCTCACTCAACGCCAAACGTAATGAACGGTTTTCCACCACTAAACGCCGCACCGCCAAGGCTCGCCGCACACTGTCGAGCAACAACTCACTGGCAAACGGCTTTTGTAAAAAATCATAGGCGCCAATGCGCATGGCTTGCACTGCTAAGGGTACATCTGCATGCCCGGTAATCAGAATCACCGGCAACTGCTCATCCAGGCCTTGCAACTGCTCTAACAGTTCTAAGCCATTCATGCCTGGCATGCGAATGTCAGTGACTACGACACCTGACCATTGTGCTGGCACAGCTTGCGCAATACCTTCAGCGCTGCCGCAGGCTTGCACGCGCAAACCTGCTAAATCAAAGGTTTGTGACAATGCCGTACGCAGATGAGTGTCATCATCTAGCAGTAGCACATCGGTCTCATGACTGATTTGTATCATTCAAAACGATCCTCGTTTGAGCGCAAATTCACTGCTGATGGAATCTCGCGTAAATAGAGCGTGACTTGCGCCCCACCATCAGGATGATTCGCCAGCAGTAAACGACCCTTTAAAGCTTTCATCAACGTGGCACAAATTGCCAAACCAAGTCCCAAGCCGCGAGCACTGGTCTTTGTGGTGTAAAAAGGTTCACAAGCTTGCGGCAAGGCCTCAGCACTAAAGCCTGGACCATTATCGCGTAAAACCAAGATCACCCAACCGTCTTGAACTTGGGTGTTAAGCCAAATCCGCCGTGGCGCTGCCCTTTCACTGAGGGCATCCAAGGCATTACTGATCAGGTTACTCAAAACTTGGCGCAAACGCGTTTCACCGGCCTCGACCCATAGCGTCGCATCAGGAATATCACGAATAATTTCGACCTGTAAATTGCATTGCCGGTTCGCCGTGAGGGCCAAAGCATCCTCGATGGCGGGTTGTAACGCCACATGCTCAGAGGCTAAACGGTCACGCCGAGCAAATGCGCGTAAATGACTAATGATTGAGGCCATCCGTTCCGTGAGTTGTGCAATTAAATCTAAATTATTACGCACCTCAAGCGTGCGTTGCTGATCCAGTAATATTTTTGCGTTATCAGTGTAGCTACGGATGGCCGCCAAAGGTTGATTGAGCTCGTGGCTGATACTGGCCGACATCACCCCCAAAGCAGACAACTTCCCAGCTTGTACCAGTTCATCTTGGGCGCGTACCAAGTCTTGTTGAGCAGACTCGCGCTCTAAAACCTCTTGCTTAAGACGGCTATTAAGTGTTTGCAAATCTTGGGTGCGGGTGCGCACACTCTCCTCTAGCACCGCTTTGGCATGGGTATCCATGGCAATACGCTCAAGGTAATGCCGACGCCGCTGCATTAATAAGCCCAAAATCAATAGCACAGCAAACAATGAAGCAGCGACCACAGCCATGGCCGTGCGCACGGGTTCATTAATTAAGCTTTGCGGGGTTAACACGCTAACCTTCCAGCCGATTTCATCCAGAGGCTTTTCTAAAACCAGCCAGTCTTGCGGTTTGAGATTGATCCTGTTGGGATGAATAGAGGTATAGGGTTGATGCTCGGCAACGCTGCGTTGTTCTTGTTCAGTCAGTTGACGCGTCGCTGTGAAGCGCCAATCAGCGCGGGACGTTAAAATCACCACGCCATTTTGATCCGTCACTAGTAACTGCTCAGGCGTCTGCCCCCATAGCCTTTCAGTAAAATCCAGATCCACTTTCACCACAATGACGCCAATGACCACACCATTGGCATACACCGCACTGCCAAAGTAATAGCCACGCTTAAATGAGGTATTACCTAAGCCGAAAAAAACGCCTGTTTCACCCTGCAATGCATTACGAAAATAAGGGCGAAAGGAAAAGTTATTGCCAATAAAGCTGCGCTGCGCATCCCAGTTCGATGCCGCAAGGGTTAGACCATTGGCATCCATCAGATAAATGACATCGGCACCGGTCTGCACTTGAATACGCTTAAGCAGTTGATTGGCCATGTGTACGGTCAGTTCATCGCTCGGTGCCAATAAAGCCTGCTGAACATTAGGTAAGCGTCCTAAGATCTGTGGTAATACTTCATAGCGTTGCAATGTACCTAATAAGTTAGCGACAAATAAATCTAAGGTTTGCCCGTTCTTACGCTGAAAACCTTCTAAGTAGTAGTTTTCCACCAAGCGCTGCATTGGCCAAAGTAAGGTTAGAAAAAAAAACGCTAACCACAGTAAGTTGCGCCAACGTGGTTTTGCCGATGCCATGCCTCTTCTCCTTTACGCGCGCGATGCAATCAACAGACTCACTAAACTATCGAGCACGTTGCGTTGGCGGTTGCTTAACCAATAGTTTAATTAAGGTTTTCACATATTCTGGTAACGCTTGTGAATCACGCACAATAATGCTGCGCTCACGAACAGCCCAAGGTTCATCAAGCTGAATAATCTGTAAGCTCATGGTTTGTTTATGCCTTAATGCTGAAGACTCCGGCATGATTCCAATGCCGACACCGGCTTCAATCATTCGACACATGGACTCGAAACCAAACACCTGTATCCGCACATTAATATCGCGCTGCAAATTATCCACTTGGTTTTTTAAAAAGCGCAGCAGGCTTGAGCCCTCTTGCAAGCAAATATGCGGATAATCAAGGGTTTGCTCTAAACCAACTGATGCTAAGTGCGCCAAAGGATGTTCGCTACTGGTCGTCAATACCAAGCGATCAGTGCTGAAGTGAATCACTTCAAGACCTTGCGCCTTAATAGGACCTGCGGTAATGCCTATATCGCTGGCACCTTCAGCGACGCCACGCAGCACCTCAAGATTGACTCTTTCTTGCAAATCAATGGTGAGCTGCGGATGCTGCACCATCAGCACAGCAAGGGTTTCCGGTAAAAAATCGGTAACGGCCGTGGTATTGGCAAAAATCCGAATATGTCCGACCTGCTGGTCACTAAACTCAGATAACTCATTGTGTAAGTACTGTACCTGGCGCAAAATAATTCGCGCATGCTTGAGCAAAACCGTACCTGCCGAGGTTAACTCAACCCCTTGCGAGTCACGGTACAGCAAACGAATACCCACTTGCTCTTCTAGTTTTTTAATTCGATTGCTGGCCGCTGCAGTAGAGATAAATGACTTACGCGCCGCTTGAGTCATACTCGGTGCTTCAGAGATATGAATAAATAACCGTAAATCGTCAAGATCAAAGTGCATCACTCAGCGCCCTTTGCATTAACTAAAAGTTAACGCCCTATTAAAATAAAGCAGATATACAAAACGCCAGCCAGTTTGCCATGATGGCGCAATCAAACCAACAAGCGCTATCGAGGCGCCAGCAGCCGTTATAAACCTTAGGCTCTGCTCGCTCAATACGCTCAGTTTACCTGCACAGCTCTCTCGTCACATTAAAAAGGCAACGGATAACGTGATCGATTTTATTATTAATATTATGATTGGTGGCC
>JAAXZZ010000220.1 GCA_012719655.1 Gammaproteobacteria bacterium
AACCAAATTGTCTGCAGATGCTTCAGCTGCTTCACGAGCTAAAACCACACCATTATTAAAGGTCAAGATATTAGTTTCATAACATAATGAATTAACCTTTTTTGTACCTGGCTTAGGCGTAGGCATCGGTGAGAAATCTATCTGGCCTGGTTTAGTAGTTTGCTTGCGACCCTCAAACTCTTCGTTATCCCACGCTAGAGTGTTGATCTCTTGACATGATTGCCCACCAACCCATGGGTTAGCAAACGGTGGCAAATCTGCCGAAACGCCTGAGTCAACATGGAAACGCTTAGTTGGGAAAGTTACAACCCAGTTAGTTTTTGATCCTCGCTTATCAAAATCCAACACAAAATCGTTGCTAATTGACTCTTTCATGAACAACGAACTAATTGTGCTCTGAGCATTAGGGAATGCAATAGTTTTTCCATTTTTAAATGTAGCCAGATTCTGACCAACTTGCATCAAAGATGGCAACTCACTACCTGTAGCTGTGTGCTTAGATCCAGCCTCACCAGCCGAATCAATTGCGAAGTTATCCAAAGCAACAGCATCATAAGAAATTTGTGTTGCATTGTTAATATCAATAATTGATGCAGAACCGTACAACCCACCTACCTTATCAACAGAGTCAGCTCCACTTAAAAAACCGGCCTGCAAGTCAGCCGCAGAATTTCTCTCACTCCATACACCATTATCATCAGTAAATCGACTCAACAATGCATTACAGTTAGCAGGAGCAGCCCCAGGTGTAACGTGATCAGTACTAACATCAGCAGTTAAATTCGCATCAAGAACACCCATCTCAATAATCTCAAGATGACCAACCAAGGTACGCTCTAAAGTCTGGTTACCACCATCTGCTTTTTTCCACTCAACCTCTACACCATTAATAACATCTTCACCTGTGGTGTAGTTAAACTGACGAAAATCAATACCGTCAGTCCCATAAATTGCTGGCATTGTGCAACTTTTATCAGCTGTGATCAGCTTAGCGCCTTCACCATTCTCGCTCTTAACTACAGCTCCACTCCACTGATCACGAGGAGACAAGTACAAGTTAAAGTCAAGAACCTCACGCGAGTTCTGCCCTTCAACAAAGCGAACTTTAACAGCCTTAGCATATTCAGTCGTATTAGTTACGTTGATGTAAGTCTGGTTATTAGCGTCTGCAGTATACACAGGGTACAGTAAAACCTCACCCAAACCTTCAGTATTAACGTTTACAGCATGTGCAGATGCGGCAGCACCGAGCGCGGTGGCTAACGCGATTGCTTTTGACAGTGATTTAGTCATCACATATTTCCTTTTCTGAGCTCTAAAGTTTGTGTTGTTTTGGCTTACATATTTAAGCAGCTATGAATGCTATGCATATCACCAGCAAAATGCAACCCTACAACTTAAATTTTTACGAAAACTGCAACTCGAATCAATGTTTTAGCTGCCTCTCGTGAGCCACCCATATCTGAGCAACTTACTCTTCGGCTGCAACCTGTTTATTGTGCATATAAATCAAGGGCCTGGCCGTTAGGCCAGACCCTTAACCCAACACAACATAGAGACAGTGCTGCTACGTGCCTTAGAGCGAGAATGATTGTACGGAGTTATCCCATAAGGCACAAGCGCTAGATCTGCAATTACTATTTGCGCAGCGTTCGACTATCAAGCGGCGCCCTTGAGATAGCACGCTTTAAACGCCGCTGCCAACGATAAGGTACATGATGAATCAGCCGCGCCACCAGCGGCCAACGCGAGAGCACATAAATAGTACGTAACAGGAAAACCCGCCAACGACCTGCACTTTGCCCTGCTAACTGCTGAGCTTGCTCTAAGCCAGACGGCAAATATTCAATCGTGCGATCTTTAGCAGTATGTCGCTGCACATAGGCTTGTTCGAAAAATTCTTCTTCGGCACCAAGACCCAACCATGACCTTAAGTAAAAATGCTGGCATTCATCTTGCGTCCAACTAAGCGCATGAGGGCTATGCTCAACCAAAATAGACTTTTGCAACTGCACAATGGCGCTAAGCCATTCTTCTGCACTAGACGTATGCGCTAACAATTGTGTTAAAGGCCGACGCGCTAGACGCTCAGGCAATGCACCTAAACGACTGGCCAACACAGGCAATCCTGCACGCAAGCCCGCACTGAGGGTATAACTCCAGGTTTCTGGGCACTGCACTGGAAGCCATAATAAATGCGGCTTAATCTCGGCAATCAAATTTAATAAATCAGCGTCTTGATACAGCCCCATACAGCGCACCGACTGCGGCAAGGCAACATGACAAGCGCCTAGCAAAATAAATTCAATATCCAGTTTCTGCTGCGCCGCTAAGGCTGCTGTGCGCGACAATGCATAAGCACCCTTCTCAATCCCAAGCATACCTAAACACAGCACTTTGAACGCTTGCTTGGGTATAGCCTGCATGTGTCTCACAGCTGGATACTGCCCATCGATCTCTCGTTCAGGATGACTGCGCACCATGACACGCAAACTAGGCAGCAGTTTAGATACAGCAGAGGCCAATGAATGGCTCGGCACAATCACTCGTTGCGCATGTAACGCAAGACTCTGCAATGTTTGCGCAACTTTCTCATCGCCACGTGGCAAAGCTGACAACCCTTGATCCAACCAGTTCAGCTCAAAATGCCCCTGTTCATCCAGCAAACCCGGGTTACCGGTAAAGATGCTGTGATCATGCAAGGTTAAATCAATCGGCAATTGCAACTCATATAAACGCGGCCAAAACGACTCAGGAAAACCCAAAACATGGTGCACATGTACTCGATCAACACCCAGTAAATCGAGCCAGCTACGCAATTTCACGCAATCTTGTGGCCACTTAAAGGCTAACCTCAGGCTATCACGCACCGGCTCAACAGCATTTTCATCTTCTGCTGTATATAAAGGTACCGTTAACTGCACTTGCTGCGCATGCACATGCGGCCGAAGAATTAACACATGCGCTCTATTGTGCAAAACAGTCTGTAATTCATAAATATGGCGCTCAACGCCGCCCCCTAGGGCATGAGTTACCATAAGCAATGACGGCAAACCACTTTTTTGCATACTTTGCACACTGGGTAAAATCACATTCTCCGAGTACACTTGCGTTCAACTCTGCTTAGTTAGGGTTTGAGTGTGAATCACCCCGGTAAATGGGCGCGGCGCATATTGAAAATCTTCAATTGCCGCTTGATTGTCAGCCACTTGGTCAAGCGCAGCGCGCTGCAACAGTGCTGGCGACCAATCAAGCCCTGGCCGCAGCACCTTTAATAGCCTGAACGTCATGTTTAGCAGCCAAATAGGTATAGATACAATGCGCACTGGTTTTTGATTATCAGTAAAAATACGCTTGGCGAGCTGCTGCACATCTAAACAGTCATGCCCACCAAGCTCATAGACTTTATTAAAAGCAGGCGGCTGATTAATAACCTGCAAGATAGCTCGCGTGACATCATCCACATGCACAGGCTGACGCAAGCCCGTTTGCATGGCCGGCACGGGCAAAAAACCCCAACGCTGGACAAATTTTTGCATCCGACCAATGGTTGCATCACGCCCTACACCATAAAGCATAGTCGGCCTTAAAATAGTTAAAGTATGCCCATTAGCTTGACACAATTGGCTAATCTCTTGCTCAGCCTGCAATAAACGCTGCGCCATTTGACGCTCAGCAGTGGACGGAGACTCTTGCTTAGTACGAATGCTGGTCGAGCTGACTGCTACCACTCGCAGCGGACCAGATGCCTGGCGCAATAACTTTGGCAACATATATAAAGGCGCCAAATGCACGACCAGGCTCACAGCAGCCGGCCAGCGGGTTGCTTGCTGCAAATCTAACCTGTGCCATTGAATGTTCGCGGAACTAACTGATTCTGGGCACACTTTACGACTTACCGCATGCACTGTGTATCTGGCCGATAATAACTGCGGCAGCAGGCTATCACCCAGTTGCGAGCTGGCACCTAAAACTAGACAAGCAGACTGCGGCACACTCATTCAGGCGCCCTATTAACAGTACACACGAATGATTTGTCCTAGCGCACGCAGCAATATCAATGGTACTAAAATAGGTAATAATATTTTTTGTACACCGCCATACCTATAAAAAAACCGCAGCATACTTCTGTGTTTATGCAAAATGACTTGTACGGGTGCTTGCGCACTGCTTACCCCTTGCAGGTGCTCAATCTCAATAAAGGGTACGAACATCACCTGCCAGTTAAACGCATGCAACCGCACACAATAATCTAAATCTTCAAAGTGCAAGAAATAGCTCTCATCAAAGCCACCAATTTCGTTATAGGCTTGTCTATTCAATAGCATGCACGATCCAGAAATTGCCTCAACCCGCTGCACATCAGACGGTAAAGGATGGTCTGTGTGATTAAACTGCAAAAAGGGAAATATATGATGCAGTCCTACAGTATGCGCTAACACTTTTGCCGGCGTTGGTATATCGCGACGGCAACCGCGCTGCTCACTCATATCAGGGTTGCGCACCAAGCACCCAAGCGCCCCAACCCGTGCGGTTGTCTTTTGCGCAACTGTCAGTAGCTCTTGCAAACTGCTGGCAAAAACTGTGGTGTCGGGATTTAACAACATAACCCAATCACCTTCACTTAAAGCAATACCTTGATTAACGGCAGATGAAAAACCCACATTATCAGAGTTACTCACCAACAAGATCTGTGCCGCTGAATACTCCAAGCAGAAATCAGTACTGCCATCAACAGACGCATTATCAATAATAATGCAGCGCACGCGCACGCCTTCGCTAGCCAAAACTGACTCAACACACAGCCGCAAGGTATCCCCAGCGTTGTAATTAACGATCACGACGTCCAGCTCTGGTAAGAGCATGCAAGATTGTTCCTGTAAAGTCATACCGTCGCTTTCCAAGCTAAAACGCTGCGATCTGGACACAGACTACCCAAAAGCACGCATACAATATGTAAACCGTTTTGAAAACTAAAACAGCTGCGTACGAAGCCTATAAAGCGGTTAGAGCGGCACACAGCCTAACAATAACGTCAGACCATCACTGCAGATTTAAGTGCCACTGAAAAACGGAGTATTACAACAAAATATTCAGCGCCCTACCAGTTAAATATACCACTGCAAGCAAATCCTTGCTTAAACCACGCTGCGCAGGAGCAAAATTAAATTATTTGGGCATGCTCCATAAAATCGACTCTATGCATACAAAGCATTAAAGAATACTCAACTTACGCAACGTGCTAGTAATCACTCGTACTACAGCATCTGCCTCTCAAGAAAGGCATCGAGCAGTAGCTCATTATAAGCGCGCTTACTGGAGGTATTCATATGCGAGCCGTCTGGCAAAACTATGTTATCGATCCCTTGAATTTCTTGCGCCTGTAATGACTTGACCGGCAGCTGCGACATAAACACATCCCAGTAACGCTCTTTAGGGTATACCTCATTATAAAGCTGGCTTAACTCGCCTGAAACAGGGGGTGTATAAAAAATCACTCGGCCACCACGCGCATGAATCAAGCTAACCCAATGCCGTATATCCGCTAAATTACTCGACCAAACGCGCATATCCTCAACAAATTTACCCTCAAGGTCTTTACGCAAAATATTAACAAATACTTGTTTTAAAACCTCACCATTAGCCTCATCCAGCAGCAAACCACTGTTACGCTCTGCATCAATCGTAAAGTTCGGCTGACGCGGTAGTGTTTGACCAGTCAGCCGACGCTTAACAACGGCTGCCACACTAATAGTAGGATCACCTAGCACAGTGAGTTCTTGCCATTTATTTAAGAAAAAACGATGCAACCGCCAGCTAGGATTCCAACTGGAATGATAGTAATCAACATAGCTTTGTTGCATATCATTGTGCACAGGCAGTAACCCATGGCTATCGATATCAACGACAACAACACCAGAAAAATTTTGATCCAACGCTAAATCTTTTAATGAAGCTAAAGGGTACATACCATTAAGCGCTAGCATCACTGGGTCAAAATCAGGTAATCGCTCGCGCACATAGGGCAAATCAATACCAAACAATGTTCTTGATGCACCAATAAACACCAGTGGCGTTTTTTTTTTGCTATAAACATTGTCACGCTGATAAGCCCATAAACTCTTACTAT
>JAAXZZ010000221.1 GCA_012719655.1 Gammaproteobacteria bacterium
GAATTCACTGAGCATCTTACTATTTATTTGTATATATTTTAATAATGTAAATAAAAAGCTTGAATTTAATATAAGTTTTCAGTTGTCGGCTATTTTAATGGCTGGCGTGGCTTGCAGACCGCCATCAATCGACTGCCACTGTTGACGTGCACAGCGCATAACAAAACAAATAGGGCGAGTCTTGGCGTCCTTTTTAATCTGTAGCTCGATTAAATCTCCGCTCAATAAAACACTTTTTAGCTGTGCTGCTACACCATCAATCCATGCTTTACCCGTGACGTGTTGATATTTCTGTTTGAGCTCAACACGGTAGGTTTCACCGGTTGTTGCTTGCCATTGCCAAGTACCTGCCACTTTTGCCGGTACAATCCATTTATACAGATTGATATTGCCACAGTTTTGACGTTGGTCAGGCTTCCAGTCGCCCATATCAAAAGCGTGCGAAACAACTCGCGTGCCGGGGCGTAGCTCATCGAGCAAGCGTGGTCTAAGTTGCAGGTTAACCAAATCAAGTAAGTACAGTGTAACCACTGTGGCATTGCTAAACTCAGCTTCGAGCAGATCGTCTTCAATAAAATGAACTAAATGCTCAACACCGCTATAGCGTGCGTACTCAATGGCTTCAGTAATGCGCATGGGGTCGATATCAATGCCGACGCCGTGGGTGTTACGCTCTAACGCTGCAGCAACAAGGATACGACCATCGCCACAGCCAAGGTCATAAAGGATGTCTTGGCTGGTGACTTGGGCGAGGTCGAGCATGGCATTGACGATTTTTTCATCTCTGGGTACGTAGGGCACGTCTAAAATAATATCGGCACCATCTGCATCGTACTCGTCAAAATCCAAGTCTCTAAAATCTGTCTCAGATAGCGAGTGATCACCTAAGTTGTAGCCAAGGTCTCTGAGCTCATCAATCAGTTCGTCATCATATTGAAACTCTAATTCGTCGTACAAGGTGGGCACCTGCAAAGCAAAACTTTTTGATAGGGCAGGCACTGCCTGTGTTTCTTATCATCAATGGGCTTGCGTATTGAAATTGAAAACAGGTTTGGCGTGCGGTAAATAAGGCAACACCTTAGCACCTGCTGAAGATTTAAAGCTACTTTGCTACGGCTGTAAGCACGCAGAAAAAGAGCCTAACTAAAAGTGCAGCTTTGTATAAGGGTTACGGAGTTAAATATTTATCGATGGAGAGCGCTTGCAATTGCTGCGTCCAACTATTGCGGTTTTGCGTGACTTGGTCATAGTCGACTGTTGGAGAAAACGGAATGCGATACGAGTAAAAAATTGATTTCACCGATGAGTCATCGTCACGATAAAACTTATTAATGACATATTCATAATGAGATTTATTGGGCGCTAACAGCAGCATTCTAAAATACACTTCTTCTAAGTTAGCTGAGTCATCTGGTGTGAGCAGATCCGGCTTGAGTGCAAACATAGGTTTGACACTGTTGATGTACTCTGGGATCACGTCTTTCAAGACGGTTTTCCCTGGATAGTTTCGTACGGTAATCATCGTCGACCAGGACTCAAGCGATTCACCGCTGCTTAAGAACTCAACGGTTTGCATACTTGTTTGCGCATTGCGCCAAACTTCACAATAATTTTTCTGATCGAATTCAATGCAGTTATCGGCAAAAGCAACTTGCGATACACACAAGATAGCGCAGAAGAATAATGCAGGTTTCATGATGATTCCTATAGCGGTTTATGGGTAAGACTGTGCATAACTTTGCGAATATAAAGTCGCTCAGTAAGCCTATCAATAAGCCTTCTAAAACTCTGTGTAATGCTCGATGAATACGGCTTAGAGGTTAAATAAGAGTACAAACGCTTAGCTTTGAATATTGAAAATTAGCAATCAGCGCTTTAGCGCATTTTATATTGCGTAACACAGTAGCCGCGGCTGATGTCTGGATGGCGTAGTTTCAGGTGTTTGGTTTTACGACCGTTAACGCGCGTGCGCCACAAACGAAACGATGAGGCTTTCAGTTGGCTGCGCATCAGTTCAATCAATGCGCTTTCATTGAGTCCATACAGCTGCTCGATCGCCTCAAAAGGCGTGCGATCTTCCCAAGCCATTTCAATAATGCGCGACAGATTGGCGCTATCAAACTGACTCATAGGGTTTGCTCCTTGTCGGCGTATCTATCAACGAAGGCATCGCCCATTAAGCCTGCACCAATGTGTCCAACTTTGACGTAAATCAGCGCGCCGTGCTCAAGAGTGAAAGGCGCATGGCTGCTGTATCTTGGATTTCTAAGCCAGCTGCCAGCAGGATATTCACCGAACTCATCACAAAATAAACCTTCAAGTACCAAGATTTCTTCGCCGCCGGGATGTGAATGTC
This sequence comes from Gammaproteobacteria bacterium, assembly GCA_012719655.1. GTDB lineage: Bacteria > Pseudomonadota > Gammaproteobacteria > Pseudomonadales > Pseudomonadaceae > Denitrificimonas. Next base: position 2,357 of record JAAXZZ010000221.1, read on the forward strand.
GATTAAATTGGGTATGGGCTGACCAGCGCACCAAGGCTGTATTGACACCATTATGTTCATGCAAAGGCAGCACTGATAACCCATCAACGAGGCCGGCCTGCCAATCACCTTGTCGAGTATTCAAGCGCAACTGAGTGCTGTCGTCTTCAGCAAATTGCCAGAGCTTAACCAGTAAAATGCAACCCTCCTTAGAGAAAGGTTGATGCGAGGTGCCGGGCGGATTACGTAGGTAAGTTCCAGCGGGGTAATCACCATACTCGTCAGAGAAGATGCCTTCTAGCACGAGAATTTCTTCGCCGCCATTGTGAGTGTGTGCGCTATAGCCGCTGCCGGCTGCATAGCGCACAATGCTGGTGGCACGCGCAACTTCATCACCGGCGCGCTCAAACATCATGCGACTGACGCCCGCTAAGGGTGAGTCAATAAAGCTATATTGTTGCGGACGAATCACTACCCGTTGGCTGAAGTCGCTATTGAGTTGCATGGATTAGCATCTTAAATAAAGTGGTTAAAACACAGCTTATTACCGTCGCGATCTCTCACATAAGCGCCATAAAATACATTAGGGATACGCTCGCCGGGTGCGCCTTCACAGCTGGCACCTAAAGCGATGGCTTTGTTGTACAGTGCATCAACACCTTCTTTGCTACCCGGCGCAAATGCCACCATAGTGCCGTTACCCGCTGTAGCGGGCTCGCCATTAAAGGGCGTGCAAACAGCGAGCATTGGCGCTGCCATACTTTTACCAAAAAAGCAGATGCGATCCATATCAATCAGAACTTTAGCGCCTAAATCAGAGAGTAGTTCGCTGTAAAAGGCTTTGGCCGTGGCTAAGTTACTCGCGCCTAAGGTTACGTAGCTGATCATGTTTTATATTCCTAATGAGGTTGATGGAGCCGAGTCAATACTTTACCTGTAAAAAGAGTGTTTGGTGGTGCTAACCGAGTAAATTTTCTTATTTCAGGGTGTGCAGATTGATTCTACCCGTCTTGAAGTCAGGTATAAGTGGCTCTTCGCATTTAAGGGTGTAGCTGATTTCTAAACCCTCCTGACTTCAGCAAGCACCTAGCTATGTAATTGGTTAAATTTCTAAAGCCCAGGGCGGTACCTCGCAAGTGTTCAAGTCGTCCGTTGATAGCTTCTGTCGGGCCGTTGCTGGTTCCTGGCCGGTCGAAGTAGGCAAGGATACTTTGAGCGTATTTTTTCAGCGTTTTTCCCAAGCCTTTCACCTCGGTGAGTGCTTTGGGCAAGTCAGACGCTGTAATGATTTTTATCAGCTCTTGCATGAGCTTTTTGCCTCGTTCCCGAACCGGCTCGTTGTAAGCACTGACCACCCGCTGATACATGCTCCAGGTGCAGTCCACTTCAAGGTGGCGATCATCTGCAAATAGCCGCACCAGTTGCTTTTTGTTGGCGTCAGACAAGTAGCTAATCCGGGTTAGCAGCGTTCGACGGCTATTGTAGAGCGGATCGTTTTTGCGCCCCCTTCGGCCCAGAGTGTCTTGCTGCACACGACGGCGGCAGTCATCCAGCATGCTGCTTGCCCAGCGCACCACATGAAAGGGATCCAGCACGGTTTGGGCTCGGGGCAAGGCTTCTTGTGCCGCAGATTTAAACCCTGTAAAACCGTCCATGGCAATGCTTTCGATCTGGTCACGCCAAGTCTTGGGACGATTGTTCAGCCGCTGTTTAAAGGCTTGTTTGGAGCGGCCTTCCAGCACAGCCAGCAAGCGCGATGATCCGGTTTTGTTACGCACGAGTGTGAGGTCAACCACAATGGTGACGTACTTGTCACCACGGCGTGTGTGCCGCCAGACATGCTCATCCACACCGAGCACGGTCACACCGTCAAACCGCTTCGGGTCATTAAAAAGTAGACGCTGACCTTCGTTGATAATGGCGTTATTGATGGTGTGCCACGCAACGCCCAGATGGTTCGCAATGCGGGATACCGACAAGTCATCCAGCACGATGGCAGCCAATGCCCAGCGTATCGCTCCATGGGAAAGCTTTGAGCGTGGCGGCGCAGCACTGCTGGTATCTTCGTGCCAGAAACAACCGCAAACACAACGCCAGCGACGGATACGCAACAGCAATCGGGTTGACCGTTGTCCGTAAGGTGCGTGAGCAAGATGCCTCTCGACAGTGCCGCGTGAAAGGCCAGCAGACCCACACTTGGGGCATGGTTCGGCTGCTTTGGTGAAACGACATTCGATGACTGCGTGTTTTGCGCAAAGGTGCTGCCCAGTGGCAACAAGGCCGAGGTTATTCAGCTGGCAAAAGCTGGAAAGATCATGGCTTGAAAAGGTAAGATTGTTCACGGCGGGGGCTTGGTTTTTGTTTGTGTAGGAGCTTACATTTTCTAGGTTCCCCGAACCTTTTCCAGCCGGTCAGATTTTTCTACACCCTTAAATGCGAAGAGCCGGTTTACCGCGCCATTCAATAATTTGATCCAGTGTTCGGATCACGCGGTCTGCCGGTAGCGATAGATCAACTTCGATACCCAAACCTTCGCGATTAAAGTCATCGATGACATTCAACAGTCAGTAATTACGGCCTTCACTCAGCTGATCATGCATAAAGTCCATTGACCAGCAGACATTTATAGCTTCAGGAACGACCAGGGGCTGCGGTTTCTCACGCACTAAGCGTTTCCTAGGCTTGATACGTAGGTTTAGCCCAAGTTCTCGATAGATGCGGTAGACGCACTTGTGGTTCCAGTGAAAGCCCTTCACGTTGCGTAAATATAAATAGTACAAACCAAAGCTCCAGTTTCTATGGTTATGAGTCAGACGAATCAGCCAGTCAGCAATTTCAGCGTTTTGATGGCTGAGTTTAGTTTGATAGCGATAACAGGTTTCACTGATGCTAAAAACCAAGCATGCCAAACGTATGCTGACTGCTTTTTCACTCACGGCTCGTTGTGCCATATCACGACGCTGAGACAGCTTTACCACTTTTTTTCGATGGCCTCCTTAAGGATCTCAGCTTTCAAACGCTCCTCAGCGTACATCTTTTTGAGTCGGCGGTTTTCTTCTTCGAGTTCCTTTAAACGCGTCATCATTGAAGCATCCATGCCGCCAAACTTGGTACGCCACTTGTAAAAGGTTGCGCTGCTCATGCCATGCTCACGGCACAATTCTGGAACAGGTACGCCGTTTTCGGCTTGCCTTAAGACCGAGAGGATTTGGCTGTCGGAAAATCTTGATTTTTGACCGCTATGCGTTACTGCGTTGCATGCAGAATCTCCTTGCATGTAACGTACGGAAAATTCTACTTATGAGCACCATCTTTTTACGGGGGGATTACCGATCCACGCCTTTCTCTACCAGTACCCGTATGGCTTCAAAGTTGGGTCGGGCGTTGTCGGCGGCAAACCACATCAGGGTGAGTTCTTTTTTGCCTTCGCGGCTAAGTAGATTCAGATCATATGTGGCTCTGAGGGCGTTGAGATCGTTTTTAGCAATGCCTTCGGCAATCACTAATTGCTGACCTTCAAAAAAATCTTTGGCTTTAAGCGGTTTGCTCATGATATCCATCCCTTGTGCGGTGGCGGACAGGCAGGAGAGAGCAAGCATCAGGGCAGCAAAGAGTTTACGCAACATCATGTTAATCATCACCAATTACATACATACCTTGCGAGCGCATCCATGCTCTAACTATTTTAGGATGCTGGTGAGGGAATTTGACGCCGCGTTCGGCCAGCATATCGTATAGCTCCTTAAATTCATGATAGAACTCTGTATTTGGGTTGGCTCTATCTAGTGTTAACTCAACTTGACGTGCAACGGTTACACCGTTGTAATTGATGTTATTTACATCGGCTCCCAGTTGAATTAAATATTTGGCGATATCTGGATTGTCAGCGCTTAGTGATGCATTTAATGCATTATTTCCCAGTCTGTCTTTTAAATGAATATCTGCTCCGCGCTCTACCAGCAGCTTGACGTGTTCCAGAGAGCCGTGAGGGCCGGAGGCGAGC
>JAAXZZ010000222.1 GCA_012719655.1 Gammaproteobacteria bacterium
CAGCCATACGTTGCTCCCATGGATCCGCTGAGTGTACTGTCGGCAAGCGCCCACGTTCGGCCTTGAACTGTACGGCACGCCGCGCTAACTCGCGGGCTTCATCTTCAGGAATACTGATTTTCTTAGCACCAATAATGGCCTGTATCTGCTCCAATGACTTTGCGTCCATCGCCTTGCTGAGAATCGCGTAAGCCGCGTCAAACGGGTTAATACGATCAATCAAATCAATATCCAGTTCACGCACGTTGATAAACTTACGCACACCATCAATTAAAGCCGTGCTGCCAAGCGCAGTATCAGAAGGCTGTGTACCTGGCTCAGCGAGCGCCATCTTGGCTTGCTGGGTAATATTCATGGCCGCAATGGCATGCTGGCGAATCGCTTCGTGATCTGCTGCACTCAGCTCAGGATAGCGGTCACGGATGATTTTCCCCATGCGTAGCTGGGTCAGCTCTTCAGGCAGCGTATTCTCTTGGTCGAACAAGCCACGCTCTAATGCTGTTTTGTCTTGTATAAAGCTGGTCACCACCTCGTTCAAATCTTCTTTACAGATGCGCGTCGCTTCAGCAGTCTCAGGCTTTTTTAGGCCATTGATTTCAATGTGAAACTGCCCCGTTGCTTCATTGACACCGGCATTAGTGGCACCCGGTTGATAACCTTCAGGGCCATAATCAAAGCCTTCTTGCGGGCCAATGTTTTTCGGGGTGAACTCATAACGTGGTGATAACACTTGCTCCATCAACAAGCTGGCCGAGATCGCTTTAAGCATATCGTTGACCGCTTCCGAGGTCGCTGACTGTTCTGCTGCAGGCTCGGCAATCAGGTTAGTAAAGCGAGAACGTTCTTTACCTTCAGCATCACGGGTGGCACGGCCAATAATCTGCACGATTTCAGTCAAACTGCTGCGATAGCCCACAGTTAACGCATGTTCACACCAAATCCAATCAAAGCCTTCTTTAGCCATCCCCAGTGCAATGATGATATCCACATGGTCACGGTTATTATTGGCGGCAGGGTCTTTTAATGCGTTAAGAACAAACGAACGCTTAGCCGCATCACTGTCATCCACTAAGTCGGCCACTTTTAGAATACGGCCATCTTTGGCTTTGATCAGGTGAAAGCCCGTATCAGGATCAACACCTTGCCATTCACCCAGCGTACCCATAATTTCGTCAACTTCTCGCTGCTTATCTTTAAGGCTTTCACGCGCGTTTACGTTGGGAATATGGACAATGGTTTTCAGCGCTGGATCAAGCACTTTGGCAATAGCATCGACGTAACGGTCCGTATAGAAAAAATAGCCAATATCCAACGACTTTAACCAGCGATAGCCATTGAGCTGCTCATAGTAGGTGTAAGTGACAGTCTCAAATTTACTCTCATCAACTGTTGAGAGTACCGCCTCACTATCGCCGCGATAGTAAGAGCCGGTCATGGCAACGATGTGTGCATTATCGCGCTCTAACAGTTCGCCCAGCTGACTGCCCAGCTTGTTATCTGGGTTAGCAGAAACGTGATGGAACTCATCAATGGCAATTAAGCGGTTATCAAAGGCGGCAACACCCAGCTCTTCAAAGGCAAAGCGAAAGGTCGCATGGGTACAAATCAGCACTTGGTCATTGCTGTCTAAAAACTTACGAACCGCCTCAACCTTTGACTTGGCTACACGCGGCTCATCAATACCAGGTGCATTACACAGGTTCCATTGTGGCTCGACCTGCCAATCCCAATAAAAACCAAACTCAGTTAACGGCTCATTGGCAAAACTGCCACCAATGGAGCGCTCTGGCACCACAATAATGGCTTGCTTAACGCCTTGGTTATTGAGCTTATCCAACGCAATAAACATCAGTGCACGTGATTTACCCGATGCCGGCGGCGACTTGATTAACAAGTACTGCTCACCACGCTTGGCAAAGGCACGCTCTTGCATGGTACGCATGCCCAGCGCATTAGAGGTGCTTGATGCACCGGTGTGCGCAGTCGTAATTGAAACGGCTGGAATGGTGTAGTTATTGGTTGGATTAGTCATTTGTTCTTCCTTGTAAGGAAATTCCTTTAGCGATGAACTACTTTGTCTGTGAGTTAACATTTTACGTTGCACGGTAGTGTGCAACATCGCTTGCGTTTGCGTATGAAACACATGCCCAGCAAGGCTTTATACGTTGCACGGTATAACTCAGCCGATAACGTATAAGAACGATTGCGTGTTTGGCCAGTGCATTTTCAATGTCGCGTTCTTGTGCTGCATCGGTTAAGCCAAGAAAATCAAAACGGTAGGGGTCTTTCAGTGATTCGCGTGCTAAGTCCGACTGAGCTTTAGGTAGCTGCGTGCTGAAGTTTGTTTCAGCTTTACCGCTGCGCTCCAGCAAACGACTTTCTATTTGCATCACTAAAATATTGCGTGACCAGCCATGTTCGATTGCTTTAGCAGCATACCAGCGGCGAGTTTCAGGGCCGGGCAGTTTGTCTAAAAGTGCAATTTGATGATACCAAGGCAATTGTGCAAGCACCTCTTGCACAAATTCTAAGTCCGGCCACGCCTCGGCAAACGCGCGCATATATTTCAGATTGCGTGGTGAAAAGCCTTTTATCTCAGGGAAGTCGTTACGCAGGTCATGCGCTAGGCGGTCGATGACTTTAGCGCCCCAGCCTTCATCGCTTTGCCTTGCCAGAATGTCTTGGCCGATCTGCCAATACAACAGAACCAGCTCTTGATTGACTGCCAGCGCTGCACGTTGTTGAGCCGTATGGATACGCGCTTTAAGCTCTAGCACCCAATCGGTATAGCCGTCCGGTGGCGTAGTCAGGCTGATGGTTTTATCGTTCATGCTTACACCTTTTTACCTGACTTAGTTTTCTCTGCGGCAATCATTTTGGTGTACAGATCAAAGAGTTTTTCAAGACGCTCGGTATCGTTTTTGAAACGGCGGCCAATAAAGATACGCTCCAGCACTTCGTCGTTCTGCTCATGGGCGCGGCGTAGATTCTCTGGCATTTTTTCTGGATCGTATAAATCCGCAATGGTGGCGGGAAAATGCGCTTCGCGAGCAAGCAAGATATTTTCTGCGCAAGTTGTGAGATCGGCTTTGTTTTGCTCGTTGATCAAAGGTACGGGGAAGGTGTTCCAGCCCATGGTGTTTGAATAGCGAAAATCGGTTTTCATCTTGCCGCAGACTGTAGCAATCCAAACAAGATGCAAACGTGAGGCAATGATGGCCATATTCCAAAGCGGTGCGTCATAGAGAGCGAAAGCAAGGTTTGTGACTGTGGAGCGACTATCAAGCAAGCCGACAGGAAGATAATCCCTATTCTCAGAGGAAACACAAGGCATGGCTATGGTTTGATATTTACCTATATTCATCTCGCGCATTTGATGAGCGCGGGCGGCCATATCATTCGCACTTTTATCTCTACTACCCAAACGCATTTCACGCACGCCATCAATACGCTGTCTGATAGAAGGTATTGCTAAGGATTCTTGCAAATACTGGTCTTCAATCCATAAACAGTAACGTTCTTGTCCACGGATAAACTCGGCAGAACCATAAATGCGACGAATAAAGCGAGTGCGCTGCTCACTGGATAAGTTCAAATTATCAACTTCCATTCGTGACAAAAGTAAATTACCACCATCAACAGGCTTATTGCCAAAACTCATTTCTGCTAGCTGTTTAGGTAAAGGTTTGGATGCTCTCTCAACGATTACATTTTCAGCGGGCACTAAATACGCATTAATATTCGAAGCAACTTTCACTTCCAAAGCCGCGCTGCCGGAACTATTAACCGTTTCTGAAAACAACCTGCGCTCAGCCCCAGCGTTTTTAGCAATACCGACAATCACCACAGTAACACCGGCATTGTGGCTGGCAAGGTTTGCCCACTTAAACGA
>JAAXZZ010000223.1 GCA_012719655.1 Gammaproteobacteria bacterium
CAGCAGCACGTTGGTGTCAATCACTACTTTTGCCATGCACAAAGCCCTAGTTATTCTGCTGACGCTTGCGCTGCACCGCGGCCATGGCCCGGGCGGCGATATCCGTCATCTCATCACCAAATAAATTCTCTGGCCAATTGGCTATTTCACCGTAGGTATCGATCGCCAAGCTTTCGATCTGTGCTTGCGTGCCATCACGACTGCAAAAATACAACGCCACATCCTGATGACTGATCACACCTTCAGCAATACGTCTTTGTAACCTATTTAGAAAGTGCTCGGAGTGACTCTCGACAATGATTTGTTGATGGCGTGCTTGTCCGCCCTCTGTTGCTTGCACAGCCGCAATGAACATGTCAGCCAAGCCTGCCTGCACCTGTGCATGCAAATGAATCTCCGGCTGTTCAAGCCAAACTGTTGCATGGGGCAATGGATAAAACGCCTGCACAATCACCGGTAACAATTGCGACACGCCAAAGCCCAAATCAGCCAAATTCACCTCTGCGGCACTGGCATGACTTTTTAGCTGCACCTGATACTCGTGAGCGTTCTCCGCTAGAGGGCGAATCGCAAAGTCAGTGGCCACACCCATCTGCTGCAACCAATAGGCAATGCCCTGCTGAAAATCCAACTCGGGTTGATCGACGGCAAACTGTAACTTGCGCTGCTGAGCATTAGCAGCCAGCACGGCAGTGATCGCCGCCTCGCCAGCGCGTCCCACACTTGCAGGCGTTTCACCATGCCAAGCATAACGACGCTGCGGCCCTGCACGTAAAGCTGCAAGGGCTTGAAAGTCAGCCAGAACACGCTCGGTCTGCGCAGCCAGCGTGGTAAGAAAAGCGGCTGCTTGGCCTTGTGTTGCCGGCAAGCAGTAAAAGTGCGCAGGACGGGCTGCAGTGGCCAGTGGCAGTGAGTATTCAAGGGCGTGCGGTTGTTTAATACTCACCTGCAGCTGAGCCTTGTTATCACTGCAATAGATGACACTGAACTGCTCAATGCCGTCCTGAAAACCCTTGTAGCAGATCGATTGCAGCTGTGGCTGCTGCGCTTGATCGGCGATGACACTAACACTTAAACACAACTCATCAATCGACAGGCTATGCGGCGCTGCTACATCGGGCAAAACTAAAGCTTCAGACAAACGCCAGCGCAGCTCAAACTGCAAAGGCTCAGTCAATTGGCCACCATGTAGGTTCTGCGCAAAAGAGCCTAAATCAATCAGGCTCTGACCATCACCAAAATTCAAAGAGGCTTGCGCAGCAGCCGAGCCGGCACTTTGTTTCAGCGCCAGCAGCAACTGCCCTAAGCTGCTTTTACCGGCACTGTTCTCACCGAAAAAAACTGTCAGCGGCGCTAACTTTATCGACCCAGTATCCTGCCATGCCTTAAAGTTCTTGATCCGCCAAGAGGTTATCATGAGTACAGTGCTCCCTTAACAATTGAGTAGTGACCTCATCACAATAGCATTGCTGCCGCCCAACCAAAGGCCAATAACGGCAAATTATAGTGAATAAAGGTGGGCACTACTGTATCCCAAATATGACTGTGCTGACCGTCCATATTCAAACCAGCAGTTGGGCCGAGGGTTGAATCTGAGGCCGGCGAACCGGCATCACCCAAGGCGCCCGCGGTACCGACAATACTGACAATCGCCAGCGGACTGAAACCCAGCTGCAAAGCCAAGGGGACAAAAATCGCAGCAATAATCGGCACTGTCGAAAATGATGAGCCAATGCCCATAGTGACCAGCAAACCAACCAGCAGCATCAACAACGCGCCCATCGCTTTACTGTCACCAATCACTGACACCGACGAATCCACTAAGGTTTGAATTTGTCCTGTTTCGCGCATCACTTCAGCAAAGCCAGACGCCGCAATCATAATGAAGCCAATCATGGCCATCATCTTCATGCCTTCGGTGAACAAGTCATCGGCCTCTTTCCAGCGCACCACGCCAGACACGGAGAACACCACAAAACCCACCAATGCGCCCATGATCATTGAATCCAGCCACAGCTGCACGACAAAGGCTGCAACCACAGCAGCACCTGCGGCGATTAAGCTTTTCGGGCTGTAGCTACTGCTAGTCGAACCGGCTGCGCTTTCGTCAACCAGCTGATAGACACGTTTTTTGCGATAACTAAACAAAATAGCCACCAACAAACCAAACAGCATCCCAGCCGCTGGAATGGCCATCGCCTGCATTACACTTAAACCGGTAATATCCACACCACCCTTAGCCACGTTCGCCAGCAGCACTTCTTTTAGAAAAATGCCACCAAAACCGACGGGCAAAAACATATAGGGCGTGATCAAACCGAAGGTCAGCACACAGGCAATCAGGCGACGATCCAACTGTAAGCGCCCCATCACATAGAGTAATGGCGGCACTAACAATGGAATAAAGGCAATGTGAATGGGCAAGATGTTTTGTGACGAGAGCGCTGCCACCAGCAGCACCACTATCAACATCCACTTTACTGCGTCTGAGCCCTTACCTTCTTGCTGACCGACCATAGTCAGAACTTTGCCAGCCAGCGCATGCGCCACCCCGGACTTACTGATCGCCACGGCAAACGCACCGAGCAAGGCATAAGACAAGGCGACCGTAGCACCACCGCCAAGACCTTTATTAAAAGTAGATAAAGTGCTGCTTATACCCAGCCCACCCATTAAACCACCGACCACGGCACCAATAATCAGCGACACGACAACGTGCACTCGGAGCAAACTGAGCACCAGCATTAATGCTACTGCGACAACAACCGCGTTCATAACAACCCCCAACCGCTTTGAAAATAATGTCAACACACGGGTTTGCGCATTGATTTTAAGCTGCGCAGTTTACACGGCTAAAACCAAGAATAAACCGCCGATTTTTCCAGCGGTGCCTATCCGCCTTGATTGCAAGGGTAACAATTGCTGACTTTTTGCTTATCTGGCTAAACAGCCTGCTAGTATGCGCAGCATTATTGATAGGTTTGAATTGGAATACTTATGCTCTCGATGACGTGGATCGAGCTGATCGCTGCAAGTTTAGGCGCCCTTTCTGTGTACTTAATGACTCAGCAAAAGCCTGCGGCGTGGCCGATTGGTTTGCTGATGGTACTGTTGTATATCTGGATTTTTTACGACGCGCGTTTGTATTCAGAAATGCTTTTGCAAATCATTTATGTGGTATTGCAGATTTACGGCTGGTGGCAATGGCGGCGCGGCGGAGTGCAACATCAAGGACGCACGGTGAGCCGCTTAAATACTTTAGGGATCAGCCAAGGTTTGCTCGTGGGTGCCAGCATCACCCTAGCGTTAGGTTTTGCCATGAGCCAATACACCAATGCCAATTTGCCATGGCTGGATGCAGCGCTGACGGGTTTTAGCTTAGTGGCACAGTATTGGATGGCACAAAAACGCCTGCAATGCTGGTTACTGTGGATTGTGCTGGACAGTATTTATGTCGCCATGTTTATCAGCGCCGAGCTCTATCTCACCGCAATTCTCTATGTCGCATTCACAGCGCTGGCGGTATACGGCTGGCTCGAATGGCGCACAAGCGAGACGCAAACAGCATGAAAGTTGTGGTGTTGACCGGTCCTGAGTCGGCGGGAAAAAGCACGCTGTGCAAGGCTTTAGCCGAGCGCTTTAATGCGCCTGTGGTTCGTGAGTATGTCAGAGAGTTTATTGAACAGACGCAGCGCGACACCGGCTATGCCGATATCAGCCTGATTGCCCAGCAGCAGCTTGCCCGTGAATTGGCAGCACGCGCGCAACAGCCAGAGTTATTGCTGCTCGACACACATCTATTAAGCAACAAATTGTGGAGCGAAACCTTATTTGGACGCTGTCCAGACTGGATTGAAAGCGCGCTCAAGGCCCAGCATTACGATTTAATTGGTTTGCTCAGTCCTGAGGGAATGCCTTGGCAGGCAGATGGCCAACGTTGCCAGCCGCTGTTAGCTGAACGCCAACACTTTCATCAACATTTAGCGCAATGGTTACAACAGCACCAGCAGCCGGTATTGCGCTTAGAAGGTTCATGGCAAGCACGTTATCAAGAACTTGAGCGCGCCATTGAACAACTGCTAGACGACCGTTTAGAGTTACCCCTTGCTCATCAACCCGACACCCAGAGGATTAAGCCATGACCAGCACCCACGCCCACGATCCCTTACATGGCGTTACTTTAGCGGTAATTCTTAATCGTTTAGTTGCGCATTATGGCTGGGAGGAGTTGGCCGAACGGATACCGGTGAACTGCTTTAAAACCGACCCATCAGAAAAATCTTCGTTGAAATTCTTACGCAAAACCGAGTGGGCACGCGCGAAAGTTGAGGCACTGTATATCTCGACGTTTGCTTAAACATACCTCTGCTCGCGTGCTACAAATTCTGCGTATGCCGTGCTTCGGGCTAAGCTGCGGGCGAGCCGCCCGCGCTCCCAGGCACGTGCATGCAGTGCTTCGGAGCAGGCTGCACGTGCTCCTCATTTGCAGACAACAGCGCTGATCAATGAGTGCCTTGTGGGTATCGCGGCGAGCGAGTCATGGATGACGAAGCGCCCGAATCGGGTCAGGATGACCCGTTGAGGGAACAGCGATACCCACAAGGTACGGCATGCGCATAGCATCCTTACCACTTGGCTTTATTTAGAAATAAAAATTTAGGGCATGTCGTACTGCGGACTAAATTGCGGGCGAGCCGCCCGCGCTCCCAGACAAGTGCATACGGTGCTTCGGGCTAAGTTGCGGGCAAGCTGCCCGCGCTCCCAGACAAGTGCATCCGGTGCTTCGGGCTAAGCTGCGGGCAAGCTGCCCGCGCTCCTAGGCACGTGCATGCGGTGCTTCGGGCTAAGCTGCGGGCGGCTGCCCGCGCTCCCCGAGTAAACGATCAGAAGCTAGCGGCGCTCAGCGACAATATGCGTACCTGCCTGCCCTGATAACAACGCCAAAGCATCAGACAAACGACCAATCCCGCTAAAACCACCCGACTCGGTAAAACTACAGGCTGCATTGATTTTTGGACCCATAGAACCCGCGGGCAAATTAAGCGCATAACTTTCAGCCACAGTTAACTCACGCAACGGCCGCGCCTCTGGCGTACCAAAACCCTGATAGACCGCATCAACGTCCGTCAGCAAAAGCAACGCATCCGCACCCAATTGCTTGGCCAACAAAGCACTCGACGCATCTTTATCAATCACCGCCTCAATACCCAGCAGACTGTTATCAGCGTAACGCACCACCGGAATACCGCCGCCACCGTTACATACCACCACCACATTCTTATCGACCAGCAGACGAATCACCTGCAAATCAGGAATATCCAAAGGTTTCGGCGAAGCCACCACACGACGCCATTTATCACCGTCTGCAGCAATCTGCCAGCCCGCTTGCTCAGCACGCTGCAGCGCTTCCTCATGACTATACACAGGACCAATAAACTTAGTCGGCTTTGCAAAAGCCGGATCCTTAGCATCCACCACCACCTGCGTCAGCACACTCACCACCGGACAGCTGTGCTGCAAAGCGTTCTCCAACTCCTGCTCAATCAAATAACCAATCATGCCCGCCGTTTGCGCACCTAGCACATCCAACGGAAAGCTCTCAGCAGCGTTATACGCCTCTTCCTGCAAAGCCAACAAACCCACTTGCGGCCCGTTACCATGAGTAATCACCAATTGATGCCCAGCACGAACAATCTCGGCCAAAGCGCGTGCAGCAACTTTGACATTGTCACGCTGCACTTGCGCCGTTAACGGCTCACCACGCTGCAACAGCGCATTTCCACCTAAAGCTGCAACCACTAACATAATTAACGCCCTAAAGTCGCGACCAACACTGCTTTAATGGTGTGCATACGATTTTCTGCTTGATCAAAAACGATCGACGCAGGCCCCTCGAACACCTCTTCCGTGACTTCCATAGCATCAATGCCAAAGGCTTGCTGAATCTCTTTACCAACCGTAGTTTCGGTGTTGTGAAATGCCGGTAGGCAATGCATAAACTTCACCCGAGGATTGCCTGCTTTCGCCATCAGTTCGGCATTGACTTGGTAAGGCATCAACAGCTCAATGCGCTCAGCCCACTTCTCTTGCGGCTCGCCCATCGACACCCATACATCGGTATAAATAAAATCGACACCCTGCACGGCTGCATCAATGTCTTCAGTAATAGTGATCCGTGCACCGGTTTGCTCCGCAATCGCACGTGCATCGGCTTGGATTGACGCAACGGGCCAGCAGTTCTTTGGCGCGCAGAGACGGACATCCATACCCATTTGCGCACCGCCAATCAGCAAGCTATCGCCCATATTGTTGGCAGCATCGCCGATAAACACATAGGAGATTTCATGCAAAGGTTTATCGCTGTGCTCTTGCATGGTAAGAAAATCAGCGAGGATTTGCGTTGGATGAAATTCATCGGTCAAACCGTTATAAACCGGCACACCAGCGTACTCAGCCAACTCATTGACAATCTCTTGGCCAAAACCACGGTACTCAATCGCATCATAAACACGGCCTAAAACACGCGCAGTGTCTTTGACTGACTCTTTATGACCAATGTGATTACCAGTCGGGCCTAAATAGGTGACATGGGCGCCTTGATCAAAGGCAGCCACTTCAAAACTAATACGTGTGCGTGTTGAGTCTTTTTCAAAAATCAGGGCAATATTTTTACCCTGCAAGCACGGCTGCTCAGTGCCTGCATATTTCGCTGCTTTCAAGTCTGCAGATAATTTCAGTAAAAAATCGATTTCTTGCGGTGTGTAATCACGCAAGGTCAATAAATTACGGTTTTTAATATTAAAAGCCATCCTCTGCTCCTTAATTAGCAGCTGGGTAAATAAATTACATTTAATACATTAAAGTTAAGTAAGCACTGAATAATGTTAGCGAGGCCGTCAGGGCTAGGCGCAACGACCAAAGGGAATAACAGCGTAAAGCTGACCCGAAGGGCGAGCGCTAGCGAGTCACATCAGCGAAAAAGCGCAGTTTACAGGTAGTAAATGAGCATTTTATTCGCGAGGCTCACCCCTAAGGGGCCGTGCTAAAGCACGTTCAATCTAAATGATTGTGAGCTGATTTTTAACAACGTCCTGACAACCTAGGTCATTACTCAGCGCTCCTTTAAATCGGATCACGCACCGTTGGGCAACTCATACAACGCCCACCGCCGCGTCCACGTCCAAGCTCAGCACCCGGAATTGCCAACACTTCAATGCCTGCCGCAGCCAATGCCGCGTTAGTGTCATCGTTGCGATCATACCCCACTACCACGCCTGGGCTCAGGGCTAAGACATTATTACCATCATTCCACTGTTCACGTTCGCGTTCAGCCGGATGATCACCACCTGTTGGTACCACCTCTAATGAGGCATAACCTAAGACTTCAGCCACCACATCAAACAGATGGCGCGGATCATGACGGAAGACATGGGACTTACCAGTCTCATCAGGGCGCAGATCATAACACTGCATGGCATCGGCTGCCTCAGTAAAGGCCGTAACGATATTGCCACCACAGAAAGTAAACACCGTATCAAGGTGCATGGCAGCGCGTGATTTAGGCATTTGACAGGCCACCACTCGGTCAACCATACCTTTGGCAAACAGCGCGCGTGCTAACTGCCCCACCGCTTGCGGCGAACTGCGCTCACCCATACCAACCAGCACAGTACGATGACCCACCGGCATAATATCGCCGCCCTCTAAGGTTGCCAGACCAAAGTTTTGCAGTGGATCACCCCACAACACCTCCACTTTACCGGCAAACTTGGGGTGAAACTTATACACGCCCGCGGTCAACAAGGTTTCTGGCTTACGTGCATTCCAATACATCGGATTAAGCGTCACCCCACCATAGATCCACGCACTGTTATCACGGGTGAATAAGAAATTCGGCAAAGGCGGCAATACAAAACCATAACGGCCCATATGATTACCAAACAAGCTGACGGTATCGAACGGCTAATCGCCAACTTCAAGACCACCAATCAAATACTCTGCCAACTGCTCGCCCGGCAA
>JAAXZZ010000224.1 GCA_012719655.1 Gammaproteobacteria bacterium
AACAGATTTTTTAGCGCTCGGGGGTTTACAAGATCTTTTATCGGCCGTATAGTTCGCGACCACAACGTTATGTGATTGGCGTTGTACCATGAAAACAATACAAATGTATTGCTTTCAATGCCCAGATGGTGGAATTGGTAGACACGCTAGCTTCAGGTGCTAGTGCTCGCAAGGGCGTGAAAGTTCGAGTCTTTTTCTGGGCACCAATTATAGCGACATATAAACATATGTATGTCGCATCTAAAACCCGCTCTAAGCGGGTTTTTTATTGTCTGCACTTCACTAATAAGTTGCCGCACTCTGTGCCGCAACTTACTTCAATAGCATGTCTAGACGCTGCCCGCTAAAACACTACGCAATAAGATATTAGCCAACATAAACGCGATACATAACAGCGCGGCCAAACCCAGTGCAATCGTCATCTGGTACCAACCACTGCGCTTTGATTCAAGCTTTTGAATTAACACAATAAAGCTCACAGCAAACAACACGGCTGCATACGGCATAATAAAAGGCAATATTTCAGGGTTCACCACTTGGGCAACGTAGCTTGGCACTGAAGCCAGCATAAACACGATGCCTGATAAGCCGGCAATTTTTACCATCGTCAATAAGGGCTGAGCAATACGCCGATCAGTCTGCTTGGCGAGCAATGCCAGTAGCAACCATCCTGCAAAAATAATATAAAGCAGAGCAGCAAACGCCCATAAAACTGTTGCACTAGAAATGATCACGCTGTTTATCCTTTATAAATTTATCCAACAACCATCCTGCACCCATTCAACAATGCAGAACCGTTAGCGCATTAGCCAAGAATTACTGCATAGTATAGCCAGGCCAGTTTTGAAGCACAGACCAAGTCGATCAATCAAGACAGCATCACACTAACTCAGCGCCTGCCAAATCAAACGCAATGCTAAGAGGGTCAGCACTCCATTAAAAATAAACGCAAAGCGTCGATCCGATGTTTTACTCAGCACACCTAAACCTAATTTAGTACCGATCACGCCAGCGCTAATCATCAATACTGCTAACCCCAACCATTCATAAAAAACAAAACCAGCCAGGCTGTACACCAACGCCTTTGGTGCGTGCTGCAAGGTCATTGCTGCGGCAAAGGTGGCTACAGTGGCTTGGCGCTGACCTTGCTGTTGCTGTTTAATAAAGGCGGCCACCAAAGGCCCAGTGGCCCCAACAAAGTGACTCAGAAAAGTGCTCAAAGCAGCTGCCAAAAATGTCCCAATAGCGCCAGTAGCAACAGCTGGAATCGCAGGCCCCCAACACAGCAGCAGAATAAAACTAGCGATGCTTAACTGCAGTAACTCAGGCGGCAACTCAACCAATAATGCGCTGGCCAGCAGCGCACCCAGCAACACTCCGGGCGCAAACCAATACAAGGTTTGCCAACGAATATGTTGAGCGGTAAATGCTGCACGATTCGCATTAGAACCCAACTGCACCAAACCATGCAGCGGAATGATCGCTGCCGCTGGCAGCAGCATACTCATAATGGCTAAGAGCAATACACCGCCGCCAATACCAAAGGCAGCAGTCATGGCCGAGGTCAAGCAGGCGCTGACAATCAGCATGAGCACCGCCCAAATGGGTAAGTCAGGCGGCACTAACCATGCCAGCAGAGACTCCATCAGCACGTCTCGCACTGATGCAATGCGCTCATCAGTGCTGCGCTACAGCAGAATCTGAGCACGACAATCAACCCTTCTCTCGGTGAAATGTCTTATCGGCTTCAGCAAAGCGTGCGATCATCGCAACACTCGGCCCTTTACCTAAGACACTGACCAGGTAAATCGCCACAGTAGCAAACGCAAAGCCTGGAATGATCTCATACAAATCAATGCCGCTATATTGCTTCCACACTACCACTGTTAATGCGCCAACTATCATTCCCGCTAAAGCGCCATTACGAGTCATACCGCGCCAAGTCACTGACAACAACACCACCGGACCAAAGGCCGCACCAAACCCTGCCCACGCATAAGACACTAAATCAAGCACTTTGCTGTTTTGATCTGAAGCGAGGTAAATCGCTAACAAAGCAATTGACAGCACCATCAAACGACCGACCCACACTAGCTCTTGCTGGGAAGCATTTTTACGTAAAAAACCTTTATAAAAGTCTTCAGTAATGGCGCTAGAGCTGACCAATAACTGACAGCTTAGTGTGCTCATCACAGCAGCCAACACGCCAGCCAGAATAACCCCAGCAACCCATGGGTTAAAAAGTAATTTAGCCAGCTCCATAAACACGCGCTCACTGTTGCCATCCACTGCTGCAGCCAGCTCGGGATGCTGTGCGAAGTAGGCAATACCGAAAAAGCCTACCGCGACCGCACCACCCAAAGTCAATACCATCCAAGCAATACTGATGCGGCGCGCATTGGGCATACTGGCCGATGACTTAACCGCCATAAAGCGCACTAAAATATGCGGCTGACCAAAATAACCGAGTCCCCAGCCCAACAATGAGACAATAGCCATAAATGACAGGCCGTGGAACATATTAAACGCCGTAGGCTTAACCCGCTCAATGGTCGCCAACGCCTCACTTACATCACCTAATGCCAGGATGACAAAAAGTGGGGTAATCAACAGGGCAAAAATCATCAAGGTGGCTTGCACAGTATCAGTCCAACTGACCGCTAAGAAACCACCAATAAACACATAGAGCACCGTAGCTGCCGCGCCGACCCATAGCGCTACGCCGTACTCCAAAGCAAAGGTGCTTTCAAATAAACGCGCTGCGGCTACAACTCCAGAGGCACAGTAGAGCGTAAAGAACAGTAAAATAATCGCGGCAGAAATAATCCGTAAAATTCGACTGGTATCTTCAAAGCGATGAGTAAAATAATCCGGCAAAGTCAATGCATTATTGTTGTATTCGGTATGCACACGCAGACGTCCAGCAACAAATAACCAGTTGATCCATGCACCGGTTACCAAACCAATGGCAATCCAGCTCTCAGATAAACCCGCGACAAAGATAGCGCCCGGCAACCCCATCAACAACCAGCCGCTCATATCGGATGCACCAGCCGACATCGCCGTAACAAAACTACCTAAACTGCGCCCACCCAAGATGTAATCCGAGAAGTTCTTGGTTGAACGCCACGCCCACAAACCGATGCCCAACATTAAGGCGATATACACTGCAAATGTCACTAATGTCGGTGTGGAAACACCCATAAAAAAGTCCTCGGCGATTGCCCTACAGCACACAAAAATACACGCCACACGATCAGTGCCATGCAACTGCTTAGCTGAGTTAAAAATTAAACACACATTCTAGCTTTAAAGGCACTTTAGGGTCACCCCTGAAGTCTTGCGGCTCATTATTTACAGCCCTAAAGAGCAAGACAGCCCCATAACGGCACACTGGTTCACCGGCGTTGAAAGCCGTGATTGACAATTTTTCTATAAAAAAAGCCGCACAAGGCGGCTTTTTTTCAACACAACCCGCTTCGGCTTGTGGCGCATTCTCAAGCTTTGCAGCAGCAACATCTTTAATCGACAGCTTGATACGACCACGGTTATCAACGTCCAGAACCACAACGTCAACCATTTCGCCTTCAGTCAATATATCGGTGACTTTCTCAACACGAGCATCACTCAACATAGAGATATGCACTAAGCCGTCTTTACCTGGCAGGATGTTAATAAACGCACCAAAATCAACGATACGCTCAACTTTACCATGGTAGATCTTACCAATTTCAGCTTCTGCAGTGATGCTCAGAACGCGCTCACGTGCAGCTTCTGCAGCCTCTTTAGTAGAACCAAAGATTTTAATTGAACCGTCATCTTCGATATCAATGGATGCTTCAGTTTCTTCACAGATGGCACGGATGGGTGCACCACCTTTACCAATCACGTCACGGATTTTGTCCGCATCAATTTTCATCGCAATCATAGTCGGCGCATTGTCCGACAGCTCAGTGCGTGAAACAGGCAATACTTGATTCATTTGCTCAAGGATATTGATACGCGCTGCGTGCGCTTGGTTTAGCGCAATCTCCATGATTTCTTCGGTGATACCTTGGATTTTAATGTCCATTTGCAGCGCAGTAACGCCTTTTGCAGTACCTGCTACTTTAAAATCCATGTCACCTAAGTGATCTTCGTCACCTAAAATATCGGTTAAAACAGCAAATTTCTCGCCTTCTTTAACCAAACCCATGGCAATACCAGCCACTGGGGCTTGCATTGGTACGCCAGCGTCCATCAGTGCTAATGAAGCGCCACAGACTGAAGCCATTGAGCTTGAACCGTTGGATTCAGTGATTTCTGATACCACACGGATGGTGTACGGGAAATCATCCGCCTTAGGTAGCATCGCAGCGATACTACGACGCGCTAAACGACCGTGTCCGATCTCACGACGACCGGTTGCGCCCATACGACCACACTCACCTACAGAATAAGGCGGGAAGTTGTAATGCAGCATAAATGAATCACGTTTTTCACCCTCTAAGGTGTCAAGCAACTGTGCATCACGAGCAGTACCCAAAGTAGCAACCACTAAAGCTTGGGTTTCACCACGGGTGAATAAGGCTGAGCCGTGGGTTTTATCCAATACACCCACCTCAATCGCCAGTGGACGCACTGTGCTATTGTCGCGACCATCAATACGTGGTTTACCGTTAACGATATTCTCACGCACGATACGGTATTCAATTTCACCAAAGGCTTCTTTAACTTCTGCAGCCGTTGGGCCTTCACCCTCGACTTGGCTGGCCAGCGCCGCAACCGCTTGCTCACGGATCTCGCCTAAACGGGCATAGCGATCCAGTTTAATGGTGATGGTGTAAGCTTCTGAAATTGCCACACCGAACTGGCTGCGAATCGCCGTTAACAATGCTGTATTTTCAGCTTCTGGCTGCCAATCCCATGTTGGCTTTCCTGCTTCTGCGGCCAGTTCTTTAATAGCGTTAATCACGACTTGGAACTCTTCGTGCGCAAACAGTACTGCACCCAGCATTTGATCTTCAGTCAGTTCTTGTGCTTCAGACTCAACCATCAATACAGCATCTTGCGTACCAGCAACCACCATGTCGAGGCAGGACGCTTCCTGCTGCTCATAGGTTGGGTTAATTAAGTAGCCCGTTTCTGGATGGAAGGCAACGCGTGCGGCACCGACTGGACCATTAAATGGGATCCCAGAAATAGCTAAAGCGGCAGAGGTACCGATCATAGCGGCGATGTCTGGATCAGTTTTTTTGCTGGTTGAAACAACGGTACAAACAACCTGTACTTCGTTATTGAAACCTTCTGGGAACAGCGGACGAATCGGACGGTCGATCAATCGCGAAGTCAGGGTTTCTTTTTCGGATGGACGCGCTTCACGTTTGAAGAAACCACCTGGAATTTTACCTGCAGCATAGGTTTTTTCTTGATAATGCACAGATAAAGGGAAAAAGTCTTTGCTTGGGTCGGCTTTCTTAGCACCAACGACAGTACACAACACAGTGACATCATTATTGACGCTAACCAGTACTGAACCTGTGGCTTGGCGTGCAATACGGCCTGTTTCTAAAGTAATGGTGGATTCACCAAATTGGAACGTTTTAATAACCGGATTCACGGTATTTTCCTTCTCTTTGTTGACTTGGGGGAAACAGCTAAGAGCATGGGTATCGGCCCATTTATCTCCTAAAAAGCGAAAAGCTGGAAGCCCAAAGCATCGCGTAAATATTTTTACGCATGATGCCCCAGACTCCCAGCTTCACGTTATGGGTAACGTCTTAACGACGTAATCCCAGACGACCGATTAAAGTCGTGTAACGACCTAGATCTTTACCTTTAAGGTAATCCAGCAACTTACGACGCTGGTTTACCATGCGGATCAAACCACGACGGGAGTGGTGATCTTTTTTATTGTCTTTAAAGTGACCTTGCAGCTTGTTGATGTTAAAGGTCAAAAGTGCAACTTGCACTTCTGGAGAACCTGTATCACCTTCAGCTTGCTTGTAGTCATTTACGATCTGGGCTTTATCTTCAACGCTAAGTGCCATGATGGGCTCCTAATATGGACAGGCCGGGATATTCCCGTGCAAATAAAATAGGTATGACCATGCCTGCCAACAGCCTACCTGATGATTTTTTCAGTCACATTTAAGTGCGCTGAAAAAACTGACTCATTGTGACCGAATTAGCCGTCTGGGTGCAACCATTCCATCATCATCTATCTCACCCACACCGATAAATTCATCGTTATGGTTATACACTCGGGTTAAGCCGTCCAGTGGTGTGTTTTGTGCTCGTACGGGCTGACCGTTAAGCCAGAAAAAACTACTGTGCTCAGTTAAGCGCACAATCGGCCAATCTTGCAGCCCACTATCCACCGCAATCATAAACGCATCCAGTGCTTCAGCACCGCCCTCTTCATGCGCACGCTCAAGCTCTTCAAGGGTAACCGCATGAGTCAAGTCGAACGGACCTGCCTCAGTACGACGCAATTGCGCGACATGCGCACCACAACCCAATACCGCACCAATGTCTTCGACTAAGCTGCGAATG
>JAAXZZ010000225.1 GCA_012719655.1 Gammaproteobacteria bacterium
GTATAATTGTCAGCTATAAACAATAGCTAGCAACGTTATCTTGACTGTTGGTTGTACTGTTTTGGTGAAAGCGACTTGTACCCATTAAAAGGATGAAATTGTGCATGATTCACACCTACAAGGTCTGAAAAACATTCATATTCTGCTAATCGACGATTATGCTCAAGATCATATAGATCTAGTAAAGGCTTTGCGTGCAAAGGGCGGGCGCGTAACTGCTACTGAATTACCTAGAAAAGGGCTGCATTTCGCGCAAGTGCTCAATCCCGATCTAATTTTGTTGGATGTGCATATGCCGGATATGGACGGCTTTACCTTTTGCCGACTGTTGCGCGAAATGTCCGCGTGCCAAGATATTCCAGTGATTTTTTTAACCTCAGCTGCCGATGTAACAGATCGAGTCACAGGCTTGACGGTAGGGGCTGTTGATTATGTTCTTAAACCCTATGCTATCGATGAGGTTTTAGCGCGTATTGTCATTCACTTGCATGATAAAGCCTCCAATGCTCCGTACATGCAAGTTCAATGCGTAGAGAACGAGCAATCTCCAGATCAAGTGATCCTGCAAGCCGCTACTCGTTTAATTAGGCGTAGACTTAATGAGCTGCCAAAATTAACCGACATAGCGGCGCAAGTTGGTACGCATGATAAAAGATTGTCAGCTATTTTTCGTCAGCACTTAGGTATGACGGTTTTTGCCTGGGTGCGCGAAGAGCGGTTGCGCAAAGCCCAAGAGTTGCTGGCTGATAGCAATATGAGTATTGAAGATATTTCCTGTCAGGTTGGTTTTTCAAGCGCAGCTAACTTTGCCACAGCATTTCGTGAGCGCTTTTCTGTGACACCAACAAGCTTTCGTAAAGCTAAAGAGACCTGCTGATTGTTATATGGCAGCCGCAGACGGAGATTACCCACTTGAGAGCTGAGCTGTTATTAGAGCTAAGCCAGTGTAGTGTATAAGCGAGGCGAATATGAAACAGGCAGTGAATTTAACTTCACTGCCTGCTCAACGCACTCAACTGAGTCTAAGTCACAAGTGGATTACACCACTACAACACTTGGACAATAGCATCCGTTACAACATCAATATTACTCATATTCAATGCCGCAACGCAGATGCGACCTGTATCGACCGCATAAATAGCAAACTCATCACGCAGGCGTTCAACCTGTGCTTGGCTGAGACCTGAGTAAGAGAACATGCCGCGCTGCGCCGTCACAAAGCTAAAGTCACGTTTTGCACCTTTGGCCGCCAGTTGCTCCACCATCAGCTTGCGCATCAGTAAAATACGTTCGCGCATTTGCCCCAGCTCTTGCTGCCATAAAGTATTCAGTTCGGGGGTATTAAGCACATGACCGACCACTGTTGCACCGTGGGTTGGTGGGTTCGAGTAGTTGGTACGAATCACCCGTTTAAGCTGTGAAAGAACGCGAGCGGCTTGTTCTTTCGATTCAGTGACAATCGACAGCGCTCCGACACGCTCACCATACAGCGAGAATGATTTTGAGAACGAGCTGGAAACAAAGAACGGCATATCTGATTCAGCAAACAAACGCACTGCAGCAGCGTCTTCATAAATGCCTTCAGCAAAACCTTGGTAAGCAATATCTAAGAAAGGTATATGCTGTCGTTCACGCAGTACATCTAAGACGGCTAGCCATTGCTCAGGGGTTAAGTCAACTCCAGTTGGGTTGTGGCAGCAGGCGTGCAACACAATAATGGACTGTGCTGGCAACTGGCGTAAGTCTTCCAGCATGCCTTCAAGATTAATGCCTTGTTTGCCTGCATCGTAGTAACTGTAGTTTTTCACTGGGAAACCGGCGGACTCAAACAGTGCGCGATGGTTTTCCCAGCTTGGATTGCTGATCGCTACAACGGCGTCAGGCAATAAACGTTTGAGGTAATCTGCGCCAATTTTTAATGCGCCGGTGCCGCCAATGGCTTGACTGGTAATCACCCGACCCGACTGAGTGATGTTCGCATTGCTACCAAATAATAAGTTTTGCACCGCACTGTCGTAAGCACCAATCCCTTCAATAGGTAGGTAGCCACGTGGCGCATGTGCTTCCGCCCGGGCTTTTTCAGCCAAGGCAACGGCTTTAAGCAGAGGGATGCGACCCGCTTCATTATAATAAACACCAACACCGAGGTTGACTTTATGCGGGCGGGTATCGGCGTTAAAAGCTTCGTTCAGACCCAAGATGGGGTCACGTGGCGCCATTTCGACGGCAGAGAACAGGCTCATGTTTAGCAAACTCGATTAAATTGAATGGAGGCATTAGCTTAACAGACAGCGCGCTGAGACGCAGCGCGATTCGATAGGTATTATAGCAATCCAATCACGATTATTAGGTATTAATGATCGACGGTTACTTTTTGCGGTCTTTTGCCGCGCTTGTTATTAGAGGTATGCATGTCGCGCTTTGAGCTTGTCACACAGTTTCAGCCCGCCGGCGATCAGCCAGAAGCAATTCGTCAAATGGTTGCTGGAATTGAGGCAGGACTCTCTCACCAAACCTTGCATGGCGTCACCGGCTCTGGAAAAACCTTTAGCATCGCCAATGTGATTCAGCAGGTGCAGCGTCCGGCCATTATTTTAGCGCCCAATAAAACTTTAGCGGCGCAGCTGTACGGTGAGTTTAAGCAGTTTTTCCCGCATAACGCGGTTGAGTATTTTGTATCTTATTACGACTACTACCAACCTGAAGCTTATGTTGCTGCTTCTGATACCTTTATTGAAAAAGATGCTTCAATCAATGACCACATTGAGCAGATGCGTCTCTCAGCCACCAAAGCGCTACTGGAGCGTCCTGACGTCATCATTGTTGCTACAGTGTCGTGTATTTATGGTTTGGGTAGCCCTGAAAGTTATTTAAAAATGGTCGTGCACCTTGATCGTGGCGATCGCATTAATCAACGCGATTTATTAGCGCGCTTAGCGGCTTTGCAATACACCCGCAATGAAGTGGATTTCTCGCGTGCGACTTTCCGTGTGCGTGGCGATGTGGTTGATGTCTATCCGGCTGAGTCTGATTTTGAGGCGATTCGTGTTGAATTATTTGACGATGAAGTGGAAAGTATCAGTGCGTTCGATCCGCTGACGGGAAAGGTGATTGGCAAGTTGCCACGCTTTACTTTTTATCCGAAATCCCACTATGTCACTCCGCGTGAAACGCTTTTAGAAGCCATTGAGCTGATTAAAATTGAATTGGCCGAGCGTTTAGAATACTTGCGCAACAATGATCAATTGGTCGAGGCGCAGCGCTTGGAACAGCGTACCGGTTTTGATTTGGAAATGATTTTAGAATTGGGTTACTGCAATGGCATTGAAAACTACTCAAGGTATTTATCAGGTCGTGAAGCCGGTGCACCACCGCCAACTTTATATGACTATTTGCCCGATAATGCTTTGCTAATTATTGATGAATCACACGTCTCAATCCCGCAAATTGGCGCTATGTATAAAGGTGACCGCTCGCGTAAAGAAAACCTTGTCAACTATGGCTTTCGTTTACCATCAGCACTGGATAACCGTCCGATGCGTTTTGATGAGTGGGAAGCAGTCACTCCGCAGACGATATTTGTTTCGGCAACGCCTGGTACCTACGAGGCGGAGCATGCCGGGCAGGTGGTTGAGCAAGTGGTGCGTCCGACCGGTTTAGTTGATCCGGAAATTGAAGTACGTCCAGCGCTGACTCAAGTGGATGATTTGCTCTCGCAAATAAATGCACGCCTTGCTGTGGATGAGCGGGTTCTGGTGACGACCCTGACTAAACGCATGTCGGAAGACTTGACCGAGTACCTGAATGAGCATGGTGTGCGTTCGCGTTATTTGCACTCCGATATTGATACTGTTGAACGGGTGGAAATTATCCGAGACCTGCGTATGGGGGTGTTTGATGTGTTGGTGGGGATTAACTTATTGCGTGAAGGCTTAGATATGCCGGAAGTGTCCTTAGTCGCTATTTTAGATGCCGATAAGGAAGGTTTTTTGCGCTCAGAGCGCTCCTTGATTCAAACCATTGGTCGTGCGGCTCGTAACCTCAATGGTAAAGCTATTCTGTATGCTGACCGCATTACTGGCTCGATGGAGCGGGCGATTAATGAAACCAATCGCCGCCGCGAAAAACAACTTGCCTTTAACGCCTTGCATAATATCACGCCACTTGGCGTGAAAAAAAGCGTGCAAGATATTATGGAAGGGGCGGTGGTGCCTGGTGCGCGTAGCAACAAACGCAAAGCTCAAGCGCGTGCAGCCGAGCAGGCCGCTGAATATGATCAGCAGTATCGCACGCCCAGTGAAATTGGTCAGCGCATCAAACAGCTGGAAGAGCACATGTATCAACTGGCGCGTGATCTTGAGTTTGAAGCTGCTGCGCAAATACGCGATGAAGTACAGCGTTTGCGCCTGCGTCTTCTCGATTTCTAAGTGCTTGGCTTGATGCTGTTGTTTTTTTCAGCCAACAGCAATGCCATTGAGACGAACTAGAGGGCGTGGCTTAGAATTTGCTAAGATGCCCTCTGAAATTTTATTTTTAAGCTTGAGTAGACATCATGACCACTGTACGAACCCGCATTGCACCTTCCCCAACTGGCGATCCACATGTTGGCACCGCTTATATTGCTTTGTTTAATATGTGTTTTGCTCGACAGCATGGTGGCCAGTTCATTCTGCGCATTGAAGATACTGACCAAGTGCGCTCAAGCAGAGAATCTGAGCAGCAAATTTATGATGCACTGCGTTGGTTAGGTATTGAATGGGACGAAGGTCCCGATGTGGGTGGTCCATACGGCCCTTATCGACAAAGTGAGCGTGCTGAGATTTATAAAGAACATGCGGATCTCTTGGTTAAAAAAGGCCATGCTTTCCCATGTTTTTGTAGTGCTGAACGTCTTAATGAAGTGCGTGCTCAGCAGATGGCTGATAAGCAAACGCCAGCTTATGATGGTCATTGTGCACACTTAGACCCAGTGCAAGCACAGCAGCGTGTCGCATCAGGGGAGTCGCATGTGATTCGTATGAAGGTGCCAACCGAAGGTGTCTGTGTCGTCAATGACATGCTGCGCGGTAGTGTTGAGATTGGTTGGGACCGTATGGATATGCAGGTTCTAATGAAAGCCGATGGCCTACCAACCTACTTTTTAGCCAACGTGGTTGATGATCACCTAATGGGAATTACCCATGTTTTACGTGGTGAGGAATGGCTGCCGTCAGCGCCTAAGCTAATTAAACTGTATGAGTATTTCGGTTGGGAGCAGCCCGTCTTATGTTATATGCCACTGCTGCGCAACCCTGATAAAAGCAAGCTCTCGAAGCGAAAAAACCCAACGTCAATTACCTTTTATGAGCGTATGGGCTATTTACCACAAGCCATGCTCAACTATTTGGGTCGTATGGGCTGGTCGATGCCTGATGAGCGCGAGAAGTTCTCTCTGGCAGAAATGATTGAGCACTTTGATATCAATCGTGTGTCTTTAGGTGGCCCAATTTTTGATGTGGAAAAATTGTCCTGGCTCAATGGTCAGTGGTTGCGTGAATTAAGCGTTGAGCAGTTTGCTGATGCGGCGCGGCAGTGGGCATTCAATAGTGATTACATCATGCAAATTGCACCCCATGTGCAAGGTCGCGTTGAAACCCTTAGTCAGATCGCACCATTAGCCGGATTCTTCTTCTCGGGCACTGTGCCGCTTACTGCAGAGTTATTTGCCCATAAAAAGCTCAGTACGGATCAGGTTCGTCAAGTATTGCAGATTACCTTATGGAAGCTTGAAGCCCAGCGCCAATGGGATAAAGACGCTATCACTGCCTGCATTAACGCAACGGGTGAGCTTTTGGAATTGAAGTTGCGCGATATAATGCCGTTGATGTTTGCAGCAATTACTGGACAGGCCAGCTCAGTATCAGTATTGGATGCGATGGTTATTTTAGGTCCAGACCTCACTCGTTTTCGCTTGCGCCAAGCATTAGAGTTGCTCGGTGTGGCTTCCAAGAAAGAAAGTAAGGAGTGGGAAAAGCTGCTTGGGCAGTAGTTGCTATACTTTCTGCCTTAATAAAAAAGCCGCGCAGCTTTTAATGGCTGTGCGGCAAACGATCTGCTCGGGGATAGTCAGATCGTGAAGGGTTGCCTGATATTTAAACTTTGTGCGGTGCCAACCAGCGCTGCGTTAACTAATTGCGTTTGTGCCACCTTAGGTAGCGGATTGAACCAACTGATTACAGTATGGCTGCGGCCTAAGCGCAATGCTTCACAGGCCAGCTCTTGACTGCTTTGTAATCCGCGTGGTCGTAAAACTAAGATACGCTCGCGGTTCAGTCCAGCATTACGTAACCACTGCGCAGTAATTTGTTGTGGTGGCGATACTAGGGTTAACCAACGATCCTTATGGTTATCACTTAAGTCGCGCAGAATTGGAGCGATTAATTGTAAGCATTGTTGCGCGCTACCTGACAAAGAAATCTCGCTAAATACACCAAGATCTACCGCAGGTTTGACCGGTAGAAGATTAGGCGTCTCAACAAAAAGAGGGGCTACTGCTGCGCCTTGAAAACTGAACGGCTGCTCAAATAATGATATTTGTTGCGATTCAAATAATTGATTAGGGGACATAAGACCTCTTTAGCGGCGTATAACGCCGACACTTAAACCTTCGATGGTTAAATTCTGTGTTTTTAAATCAACTTTTATCGGGTCAAAATCGCTATTTTCTGGTAGTAGCCAAACAGTACTGCCTTCACGTTTGTAGCGTTTGACGGTGACATCCTCATCAATACGAGCCACCACTATTTGGCCGTTGCGCGCTTCATTGGTGATGTGCACTGCGAGCAAGTCGCCATCAAGAATACCAATGTCTTTCATACTCATACCGCGCACTTGTAATAAGTAATCAGCACGCGGATGAAATAAATCAGGGCTGACGGGGCAGCTGCTGTCAATGTGTTGCTGAGCTAAAATAGGTTCGCCAGCTGCCACGCGACCAATGATGGGGAGTTCGTTATCGTTTGCTGCAAATGTTTCGTCATCGCTGTTATCAATGATTTTTAATCCACGCGATGCACCCGGAATCATCTCAATAACACCTTTGCGCGCTAAAGCTTTTAGGTGATCCTCAGCGGCATTTGGCGACTTAAAACCAAGCTCTTTAGCAATTTCAGCGCGAGTTGGTGGGTAACCATTGTCTTCTATCCAAGTTTTAAGAAAACTTAAAATTTCTGATTGGCGTTTGGTTAGCTTCAGCATGGCAGGACTCTGTTGTTATATACAGTGCCTGTTATTATATACAGCCTTTTTTTATATGCAATGCTTTATCCAGCATGTCTATTAAAGGTCTTTGTTTTAGCTGAAGTGTCTTTGCATGAAGATCTAAAGAAGAAATCGTGTGATGTTGAGCGCATTAGTGCTGAGTAAGCCGCAACAGTGCTTCGGTCGCATCATGCGCCCCAGCAAGTTTTAGTCCTTTGCCTAAGTTGTCTGAAGATTTTTTTCGCTTCGATAAAAGCAACACTTCATTTTGTAAGGGTGGCTTTGTCAGTGTTAAGCGCGCGTAAGGAATGCCAGCGTCGACTAAAATAGCCATAAACTGTCGATCACTCCATGCCTGCTCGGGCATGATAAGCATGTGGTAATTTTTGTTGAGGACTTTTAATGCATCGCTGTTAAGTGAGTAGCGACTGATATAGCTGCGTTTGGGTAAGTCCAAGCCGCGACGCTTTGCATATACCACGGCGCAAGCAAGCTCGCAGCTGTGCTGTTCACTGGCCCAGAACAGCTTTTCACCCAGCCAGCTGGCTTGGCGTAAGTTGATAGGCTGGTCACTGAGAAAGTGAGGGATGGCTTGAGTAATAGTCTTTTCAAAGTCACGATAACTAATAATGCGAATGTGCCGGCACTGTTCGCTGGCGGCAAAACTTTCTAAGTTTGGCAGTGGCTGTAGGCCGCATACGGATTCGGAAAGACCATAAATATCGCGTAAGTCAATAATGCAATTGGTGTCAATTGTTTTCGTGACGATATCAGCTAGAAAACTATGGGCTTCGGCTTTATCTTCTTGCACGGGGCCCGATAATGCGCTTCGTGGTAAATCATATAAATGCTGGAAGTAAAGATTGTTTTTCCAGCAAATGGAAACAGGCCCAATAGCAAGCGCTGTAAAAGGCAAGCGGATCTGCTGGGCGATTTGCTCAGGGGTTAATGTTGTTAAATTGCTGTCACTGCGCTTAAATAATGCGCCAAAGCGAGACAGTACTGAGAAAGGGTGTTGGGCCATGTTTCACATTATACCTTATCCATTTTGTCAGTGATGGAGAACGCACTCACAACACATGCTACACTACAATTATAAAAAGCTGTGCATGTCCGTGAGAATCTATCATGTCTAGTTTAGTGTTAGATATAGCTCTGCCAGCACATGAGTACTTGCGTGTCTATCAAGGCACAGCTAATCGTGTCATTTTGCGTAGCCGAGATGGACGCACAATAAGTTTGCCAGCGCGACACCTACAGCCTTTTTTAACACATAAAGGCGTATATGGCAGCTTTGTTATTGAATTTAACCAGCAGGGACAGTTATTAGCTCTGCGCAAGGTTGTTTAAGCCGCTATAATTAAACCATAACATTTAATTTGATGCCCATTTATGTACGACTTATCGCGACGCTTACTGTTTAAACTTTCACCTGAAACAGCGCATGAGCTGACCATTGATTTGCTTGGTGCTAGTGGCCGTTTAGGCTTAACCCGATTGCTGGTTAAGAAACCAAGCGCGCTGCCGGTGTCGGTGATGGGGCTAGAATTTCCTAATCCCGTTGGGCTTGCCGCAGGTCTAGATAAAAATGGCGATGCTATCCAAGGTTTGGCAGGCTTGGGCTTTGGCTTTATCGAAATAGGTACGGTGACACCGCGTGCGCAACCCGGTAATCCCAAGCCGCGACTCTTCCGTCTGCCGGCAGCCGAGGGCGTTATTAACCGCATGGGGTTTAATAATCTTGGTGTCGATTATTTGTTAGCGCGTGTGCAGGCAGCGAATTATTCAGGTGTGCTAGGGATTAATATCGGCAAAAACTTTGATACGCCTGTTGAAAATGCTGCCGATGATTACTTGTATTGCCTTGATAAAGTGTATGGCTCTGCCAGTTACATTACGGTCAATGTGAGTTCGCCTAATACTCCAGGATTACGCTCATTACAATTTGGCGACTCGCTAAGAAGCTTGCTGGATACGCTGCGTCAACGCCAAGAAGATTTGACCATTTTGCATGGTAAACGCGTGCCTTTAGCCATTAAAATTGCGCCGGATATGAGTGATGAAGAAATCACCAATGTGGCACATATTTTAATAGAAACCGGTATGGATGCGGTAATTGCAACCAACACTACTGTTTCTCGAAAAGGTGTTGAAGGGATGCTGCATGCCGATGAGGCGGGCGGTTTATCGGGTGCGCCAGTGCGCGAGCAAAGCACCCATGTGGTGCGAGTGTTAGCTGATACATTGGCTGGACGCTTACCCATCATTGCTGCCGGTGGCATTACTGAGGGGCAGCATGCAGCTGAGAAAATCCAAGCTGGTGCAAGTTTAGTGCAGGTGTATTCTGGCTTTATCTATAAAGGTCCGCAGCTGATTCGCGAGTCAGTGGATGCGATTGCAGGATTGGGTAAACGCTAATCGTTAATTGAGTATAGTAAGTGAGGCTCTATTGCAGAGCCTCAGCAATTACCACAAAGCCGAGTCAGCCGACGGCATTGAGTTCATTAAGTCGATGGATGCCGGCGGTGCCACGATAGCCGTCCCAGTTATCGCCACGGCCTTCACGCCAGCCGTTTAACCAAGCTTGGCGGGCAGATAATAAGTTAAAAGGACAGAGGTCGCGCGACTTACCAGTGACACCATGTTGGTAACCACGTAAAAAAGCACGTTCTAACGGATCACGCTTGAGTCTTCTCATTGGGTATAGCCCTCAGTTTTTGACTAGAATGTTGCCGCAGGCTTTTAAGTAAAGCCCTATACTGTACAGTTTAAAACCACTTGCTTTACGATCAGACTCGAGTGCGCAAAGAGGAAAGCACATACGAGTTCTAACCAATCATTGCTTCGGTTGGAATGATTGTTTGGCTATATGTGGATGCTGTTTTTTGAGCAATCAGCATAAGTGACAAATTGTTTCGAAAAAAAATGGCGCAAAGCGAGTGTTATCAACACTTTCTGTTTTTACAAACGTTTTTAAATTGTCAGTCGACCGCCTTGTAGAGGATTGAATGCAGCGTGATAAAGCCGATGAAAGGTCATCCAATAGGCTGTGTCATTGTCGACTCAATATTTCATTTGCACCCTTGATGCACACACTGAGAATTTTATGCCTGAGCAAAAAGAAGTTGAACTGTATTTAACCTGCCCAAAGAGTCTTGAGGGTCTGCTGCTGGATGAAGCGCAGTCGCTTGGCTTGACCGATGCACGCGAGCAATTATCCGGCGTTTCCGGTCGTGGCACACTAGAGGATGCTTATCGCCTGTGTCTGTGGTCACGTTTGGCTAACCGCGTACTTTTAGTGCTCAAGCGTTTTAGTGTGAAGACTGTGGAAGACTTGTATCACGGCATCAATGATTTGGATTGGTCAGAGCATTTGCAAGCCAATGGCACCTTGTCGGTGGAGTTTACCGGGCGTGGATCGGGCATTGATAACACTCACTTTGGTGCGCTGAAAGTTAAAGATGCGATTGTTGATGCGTTGCGCGACAAAGAAGGCAATCGTCCTTCGGTGGATAAAATCAATCCTGATATACGCATCCACTTGCACTTGAACCGTGGTGAAGCAACTTTATCTTTAGATTTATCCGGCACCAGCTTGCACCAGCGTGGTTATCGTTTGCAGCAGGGTGCGGCACCGCTAAAAGAAAATCTTGCCGCGGCGATTTTATTGCGCGCCGGCTGGCCAGCGCTAGCCAAACAAGGGGCTGCACTAGCTGATCCGATGTGTGGTGTTGGTACCTTTTTAATTGAAGGTGCGATGATGGCCGCCGATGTTGCGCCAAACTTACGCCGTGAGCGTTGGGGTTTCAGCAACTGGCTTGGGCATCAGCCACAGCTTTGGCAGCTGTTGTATGAAGACGCGCAGCAGCGCGCCGAGATTGGTTTAGCCAAGCCGCCGTTGTGGATACGTGGTTATGAAGGTGATCCGCGCTTGATTCAGCCAGCGCGTAATAATATTGAGCGTGCCGGGCTGGCCGGTTGGGTCAATATTTACCAAGGTGAATTAGCCACTTTTGCGCCCAAGCCTGATCAAGGCCAAACCGGTTTAGTGGTGACCAATCCGCCGTACGGTGAGCGTTTAGGCGATGAAGCCAGCTTGCTCTATCTTTATCAGTACTTAGGTGAGCGTCTACGCAGTGCTTGCCTCGGTTGGCAGGCAGCGGTCTTTACCGGCGCGCCACAACTGGGTAAGCGCATGGGGTTGCGCAGCCATAAGCAGTATTCATTGTTTAACGGTGCCTTGCCGTGCCGCCTCTTATTATTCCAAGTGCAGCCAGAACGTTTTGTTCTGGCCGATCGTGTCACCACGCATAGTAAGCCCAGTGCAGCAGTGGACTATGATCAGGCACCACGTTTAACTGGTGAGCCTGAGCGCGAATCAGTTGCGTTGATTGAGTCGGCTCGTTTAAGTGAAGGTGGGCAGATGTTTGCTAACCGTCTACAAAAGAATCTCAAACAGTTGGGTAAGTGGGCGCGTAAAGAGCAGATTGAATGCTACCGTCTCTATGATGCAGACATGCCTGAGTATGCTTTAGCGGTAGATATCTACGCAGATTGGGTGCACGTGCAAGAGTACGCTGCACCAAAAACTATCGATCCTGAGAAAGCCAAAGGACGTTTTTTGGATGCCTTAGCCGCGATTCCGACCGTCTTAGATGTGCCACCTGAGCGCATCGTTATCAAGCGTCGTGAGCGTCAAGTGGGTACTCGCCAGTATGAGCGTCAAGCTGAGCGTGGTCAGTTCATGCACATCTCTGAAGGTGGCGTGAAGCTGCTGGTCAACTTGACCGACTATTTGGATACTGGCGTGTTCTTGGATCACCGTCCAATGCGCATGCGTATTCAAAAGGAAGCGGCGGGTAAGCGTTTCTTAAATCTATTTTGCTACACCGCAGCAGCCACTGTGCATGCAGCCAAAGGTGGTGCACGGACCACGACCAGTGTGGATTTGTCGAAAACCTATTTAGATTGGGCAAAGCGCAATCTAGCACTCAATGGTTTTTCTGATAAACACAGTTTGGTGCATGCTGATGTGATGGTGTGGCTGGAAAACGATCGTGACAGCTATGATTTGATTTTCCTTGATCCACCAACCTTCTCCAACTCAAAGCGCATGGATGACGTGTTTGATATACAGCGTGACCATGTTTTGCTGCTCGATCGTGCCATGGCACGCTTAGCACCTGGTGGCAGCCTGTATTTCTCCAATAACTTCCGCCGCTTTGTGATGGATGAAAGCATTGCAGCGCGTTATCAGGTGACCAATATCACCGATAAAACCTTTGATCCTGACTTTGCGCGCAATAAAAAGATTCACCAAGCCTGGCATTTAACCCAGCGCACGGACTGATTTATATCGTCTATTGGCGATGCTGCGCGTATGATGACGTACTTGCAATGTTTGCAATTTAATAATTGAAAAGCGACCCACCGGGAGGTGCTTAAAATGAACGATAAAGCCAAAAAGCCTGCTGCACCAGCAAGCGAAAAAGTCAAAAACGACAAAAGCCAAAAAATTGCCGTGACGCCAGCAGGCGAGAAACTGCAGAAAGTATTAGCGCGCATGGGCTTTGGCTCGCGTCGTGATATTGAGCAATGGATCACTGATGGCCGCGTGATGGTCAATGCGCGCGTGGCGAAACTCGGTGCGCGGGTTGATGCACTGGATTCCATCACTGTTGATGGCCGTCCACTGAAACAAGATGCAGAAACCTACTTGCAGCGCCGTGTACTGATTTACAACAAGCCAGAAGGCGAGGTGTGCACACGTAATGACCCAGAAGGGCGTCCAACCGTATTTGATCGTTTGCCACGTCCGCATACGGGCCGTTGGATCAATATTGGTCGTTTAGACATCAATACCACTGGCTTGCTGATGTTTACCACTGATGGCGAGTTGGCTAATCGCTTAATGCATCCTTCCTACCAAATGGACCGCGAGTATGCGGTACGTGTGCGTGGTGAAGTCACAGAAGAGATGATTGAGAATCTTAAGCGTGGCGTGATGCTAGAAGATGGTCCAGCTAAGTTTACTGACGTACAAGCGGCTCCAGGTGGCGAAGGCTACAACCGTTGGTTCCACTGCGTGGTGATGGAAGGCCGTAACCGTGAGGTGCGCCGTTTGTGGGAATCCCAAGGTGTGGTAGTGAGTCGTTTGAAACGTGTACGTTTTGGCCCAGTATTCCTGACATCCGATTTGAGCATGGGGCGTTGGCGTGAAATGGGTCAAGCTGAGCTGGATATTCTCAGTAAAGAGGTCGGTCTTGAGCCGATCTTGTTGCCTGAGATGAGTGAGAAAGCCAAAGACAAGCTGGATCGTCAGCAGCGTAAAACGGCTAAGCCTGTTGCAGCGGCACGCAATGTTCGACGTGGTGCAGATAAAACGGTGTACACCACAAACAAAGAACAGCCGCCTGAGTTTGCTAAAGACTCAAAAAAGCCCCGTGTAAGCGGCTCAGCAAGCAATAAGAAGCCTGGTAGCACGCGTAATGCACCAGTGCGTCGTTTGCGTCCAGAATAATAACTGATGGTTTGATATCAGCTCGCAGTTTTTTACACCGCGAGCTGAACTTGATTGCGGCCATTATGCTTAGCGGCGTACAAGGCAATATCTGAGCGTTGTAGCAAGCTGCTCTGCGAGTCATCTGCACGCAAGGTTG
Organism: Gammaproteobacteria bacterium; assembly: GCA_012719655.1. Classification (GTDB taxonomy): domain Bacteria; phylum Pseudomonadota; class Gammaproteobacteria; order Pseudomonadales; family Pseudomonadaceae; genus Denitrificimonas. Next base: position 13,899 of record JAAXZZ010000225.1, read on the forward strand.
CACAACCTGTGCTTGACGTTACTGTGATGGTATGTGTTTCGAAATGTATTTGCAGTGTTTCTAAACTTTTACGCAAGCGTTCAGCAACTAATGACGCATGCTGGCTGCAGGTATTAGGTAATACGGCTAAAAACTCTTCGCCACCATAACGAAATAATGCATCAGTGGTGCGCAATTGTTTTTGGATATGTTGGGCAACTTCTACTAATACTGCGTCGCCAGCGCGATGTCCGTAAGTGTCATTGATGCGCTTAAAGTAGTCGATATCAATCATCAACACAGACAGCGCTTGCTCATGGCGCTGCGCTGTATCAATATCGCGCTGCAATGTTTGCTGCATTGAAATGCGGTTACCAATTCCCGTTAAAGGGTCTTTTAATGCGTTTTGTAGTGCAGCGGCATATAACAAACCGTTGCGCAGCGGAAAGATTAAGCTGGAAATGATGGATTCAAGGTCTCCTAGCTCTTGTTCACTAAAGCGCTTTGCGCGAGTAAAAACAATATTGCCTAAAAAATCTCCGTCATAGTTTAAGTTGTAATTCACGCTGTGTTCCTCAGCGCTACCTAACTCGACTTTAATCGCCTGAGCAGCATTGTGAAAGTTGAGCGAAGCATATTTCACTAAGCGCTGCGAGCTCTGAAAAAACAAAGCTAAAATCGTTGTAATATCCAATGAGGTTTGCAGTTGAGTGGTCAGCAACTGACGCAGCTCTTCATGCGATAAAGCAATCAGCGGCAGCATATCGCTTTTATCAGCGCTACGCGCTTGGGCTGTTTTCTCTAGGCGGATGACATTTGATATCAGTTGAGTATTCATGAATTTGCTTCACCTTAAGCGATCTTGCTTATAGTTAAGCTATTTTCATGCCAACTTTAAATTCTTTTAAAAATCAATGGTTTGGGGTGGGTGATTGGGTTGAGCGTCAAAAAAACATTGCAAATGGCCATCATTCTTTATCTGTCGCTTAACTGTGATGACGAAAAGATGGCGCTAATAAGCGGTTGCTTGGATGGTGAAGAAAGCGGCACAGCACACTGACTGTGCCGCTATTGTTTATTGGGCATCCAGCGCTTGACCAGTCACTGCGGCGCTCTCTGGACCCATAAGGTATAAATACACTGGCATAATCTCTGCTGGGGTTGGATTGTTCAGTGGGTTTTCGCCAGGGTATGCATGGGCGCGCATGTCTGTGCGGGTAGCCCCAGGGTTGACGCTATTGGCGCGAATGCTGGTATTATCGCACTCGTCAGCCATGACTTGCATGAGGCCTTCGGTGGCAAATTTAGACACCGCATAAGCGCCCCAGTAAGCGCGGCCTTTGCGTCCGACACTGCTTGAGGTAAAGATCACTGAGGCATCTTTAGATAGGCGTAATAAGGGCAGCATGGCACTGTTGAGCATAAACATGGCGTTAACGTTAATTTGCATGACTTTGGCAAAGTTCTCACCAGCGAGCTGCTCAAGCGGTGTGCGCGGACCTAAAATAGAAGCATTGTGCAGCAAGCCATCTAGACGGCCGAATTCGCTTTCGATCATCGCGGCTAATTCTTGATAAGCCTCGGGCGCTGCTCTTTCTAGGTCTAAAGGGATTACCACCGGCTCAGAATGACCCGCCGCAACAATTTCATCATAGACAGCATTTAGATGTTTTTCTGTTTTGCCGAGTAATAAAACGGTTGCGCCATGTGCTGCGTAGGTGCGCGCCGCTTCTGCACCAATACCTCGGCCGGCACCGGTTACCAGAATTACACGGTCTTTCAATAGGTCAGCAGGTGCAGTGTAATCAAACATAACTCATCTCTTTAAAATCAATAAGGTAAGCCAATTAGCTCAGGTTAAATCTATCTTGTGCAGGCACTGTTTAGTTGCCAATTAACAACCGCATTGCGCTTCGAGCAACGACTCCAGTTCAGCGATGTTATCAATCACTGCATCAGCGCCCCAATTGGACGGATTGTCACCGGTTGCAATATAGCCATAACGCACCGCCACAGTGTGCATGTTGGCCGCGCGGCCGGCGTCAATATCACGCTGGTCATCACCAACATATATCACTTCGCGAGGGTCAAGTTGCAGTTGCTCACAAGCGGCTAGCAGCATATCGGGCGCCGGCTTACTATTTTCAACATGCTCAGGACACAGCAGCACCGCGCTGTGTGCAGACAGGCCGAGAGAATCCATGATTGGCTGAGCAAAGCGCACAGGTTTGTTGGTTGCCACGCCCCAGCGGATACCCGCACGTTCTAAGCGCTGCAGAAGTTCTAAAACGCCAGGGAAGGGGGTGGTAAACTTTGCGTGTTGCAATGCGTAACGAGCGAGGAACTCTGCGCGCAAAGGCTCTAGCTCAGGATTGTTAGGTGAGCGGGCAAAGGCATAAGCAACCATGGCTTGCGCACCACCTGAAACATACTGGCGAAACTTCATTTCATCGCTTAATGCGGCTAGACCGCGCTCAGCGCGCATGCTTTGCAAAATGGCATAAAAATCTTTGGCCGTATCCAGTAAGGTACCGTCCATGTCAAACAACACTGCTTGAATACGCATCAGGCATCCTTGGAGGTGTGCAACATATAGTTCACATCCACATCGTCTTCAAGTTTATAGCGCTTAGTGAGCGGGTTGTAGGTTAGACCAATAATGTCTTGCACCTGTAAACCAGCCGCACGACTCCATGCGCCTAGCTCAGAAGGGCGAATAAATTTTTTAAAATCGTGAGTTCCACGCTGTAATAGGCGCATAATGTATACCGCACCAATAATGGCAAAAAGATAGGCCTTGGGGTTGCGATTGATGGTTGAGAAAAATACTTGGCCGCCAGGCTTAACCATGGTGTAGCAGGCACGAATAATCGACGCAGGATCGGGTACATGCTCAAGCATTTCTAGACAGGTCACCACATCGAACTGTTCTGGCATTTCTTCGGCTAACGCTTCAGCGGTGATTTGCCGATACTCGACTGTAACACCGCTTTCTAATTGATGCAGGCGCGCGACGGCTAAAGGCGCTTCGCCCATATCGATGCCCATCACTTGTGCGCCACGCTGTGCCATGGCTTCGCTTAAAATGCCACCACCACAGCCTACATCTAAAACTTTTTTACCCGCTAAAGGTACACGCTCATTGATCCAGTTGACGCGTAATGGGTTGATATCATGTAAAGGTTTAAATTCGCTTTCACGATCCCACCAGCGGTGAGCTAAGGCTTCAAACTTCGCAATTTCAGCATGGTCTATATTGGTCATAACCCAGTCCTATACGATATATACCGCGATTTGTGGAGGATATCATGCCAGTTTTTTCAGGATTTTACTTGAGTCTTCACGAGAGCAGGCAAATAGTAACTAGTATGAGCTTTAATTTGACTGCTTAAACATTTGATTTGTTTGAAATTTTTTGCGCCCAGCGCTGGCTATTTGCAATGATTTTTTGTTCATCCATACGCACGAGTTGCCGATCTTTAAGCAACTGCTTACCGCCCACCCAAAGGTGTTCAACGCAGTTGCGCGCTGCTGCGTAAATCAGTTGCGACACGGGATCGTAAACAGGCTGCACTGACAGGTCGTTAAAGTTAAAAGCAGTCATGTCCGCCAGCTTGCCGACTTCTAAACTGCCAGTCTGGGTATCAATGCCTAAGGCGCGCGCACCATTTAAAGTGGCCATCCGTAGGGCGCGGTGGGCATCAAGTGCGCTGGCGGATTGCGCCACAGCTTTGGCGAGTAGTGCAGCGGTGCGCGTTTCGCCAAGTAAGTCGAGATTGTTGTTACTGGCCGCACCGTCAGTGCCGATCGCCACGTTCACTCCAGCGTTCCAGAGGCGTTCAATTGGGCAGAAGCCGCTGGCGAGTTTTAAGTTGGATTCAGGGCAATGAACAACACTACTGTTGCTCTGCACTAAGAGGGCGATATCGTCATCGTTCACTTGCGTCATGTGCACGGCTTGAAAACGCGGCCCAAGCAAACCTAAGCGTGCTAAGCGCGCTAAGGGGCGTTCGCCGTATTTTTCGATGCTTTGCTGAACCTCAAGTGCGGTTTCATGCACATGCATTTGCACAGGTGCATCCAATTGCGCGGCCAGCATAACGATATTGTCTAAGCCCTGATCGCCAACGGTGTAGGGCGCGTGCGGACCGAAGCCTATGGTTAAACGCGGGTGTTGCTTGAAATCATCAAAGAGTTGCAAGCCTTGGCGTAACGCTTCGGCGCTGTTGCGAGCGCCGGGCACGGGAAAGTCCAGCATGGGTACAGTGATTTGTGCACGTATACCGCTGCTGTGCACTTGCTGGCAAACAATCTCAGGGAAAAAATACATGTCTGAAAAGCAGCTGACACCATTTTTTAGCTGCTCAGCAATGGCAAGCTCTGTGCCATCACGAATAAAGTCTTCGTTCACCCATTGCGCTTCAGCTGGCCAAATATGCTCATTGAGCCAAGTCTGTAACGGTAGGTCATCCGCCAAGCCGCGAAATAAGCTCATTGCCGCATGGCCGTGTGCGTTAATCAGACCTGGGGTTAACAAGGTGTTGGGTAGCTCACGCACATCTGCGCAAGGTGTTTTTAAAGCTTGCTCGCGAGGCGCGATCAGAGCGATACGATCACCGCGTATGCCGATTGCATAGTTTCTCAACACCACGCCAGCCGGCTCGACTGGTACCAGCCACTCGGGTAATAACAAATAATCTAAGGGCGAGTGCGGCATGCGCGGCTTCCTATGCGAATAAAATACTGACCAATAATGTGCTGTAAGTTGAATGGCTTTGACGCTGTTGCAATGACGTGAGACACAGTTGTTTGTGCGATTTTATACGCAGATTCGGCTATAATTGCTTATTTTTCAAGGGGTCATGCCAATGATACGCGAACAAATGCTCGCTGCTGAGAAAGTAAAAGCCTTAGATTGGCGTGAGGGAGGCCTTTACTTGCTTGATCAGCGTCTGCTGCCACAACAAGAACTCTGGCAGCGTTATGAGACCTCCACAGATGTTGCGCAAGCCATTGCACAGATGCGTGTGCGTGGTGCCCCGGCTATTGGTATTGCTGCAGCTTTTGCTGTGGTATTGGCGGCTCAGCAGCACTTTGTTAACGGGGTGAATGACTGGCAAGCAGCATTAGAAGCTGACTTTGCCGAATTGGCAGAGTCGCGCCCGACGGCAGTGAACTTGTTTTGGGCATTACAGAAAATGCGCGATTGCCTAGCCGTTGCGGCGCAACATGCAGAGCCTTTAGCCGTATTAGAGCAACAAGCGCTGGAGATTCTCAATGCTGACCGTGAGGCTAATTTGTCTATGGCACAATTGGGTTTGGAGGTCATTAAGCGTGCCAATGGTGATTCCCAGCATGTAATGACGCACTGTAACACCGGCGCACTGGCCACAGGTGGTTTTGGAACGGCTCTGGGTGTGGTGCGTGCGGCGCATGCGGCGGGCTTGCTCACTTGTGTGCACGTTAATGAAACCCGTCCTTGGCTACAAGGTTCGCGTTTAACGGCGTGGGAATTGGTCGGGGAGCAGATACCCAGCTTGCTCAATGTGGATTCTGCTGCTGCACATTTGCTGCGCCAGGGTGAGATTACCTGGGTGATCGTCGGTGCGGACCGCATTACTGCTAATGGTGATGTGGCCAATAAAATCGGCACCTATCAACTGGCCGTGTTGGCCCGTCACCATCAGGTCAAGTTTATGGTGGTGGCACCCAGTTCAACCATTGATATGCAGTTGAGCAGCGGTGTGCAAATACCGATCGAGCAACGTGAGGGTGCGGAGATCCTTGCGGTTGCTGGCCAGCGTGTTGCGGCTCAGGTTGATGCCTATAACCCGGTGTTTGATGTCACCCCAGCAGAGCTGATTGATGTGATTGTTACCGAGCGCGGCATCGTTGAACAACCAAACTTGGCGAAAATGCAGGCGCTGATGCGCTAAAATCCTGTGTTCTGAGCTTTGCATGAGGCTGTAAGAGCCTTGTAAGTGCGGATGAATTAGTATCCTCTAGCAAAACCAAGAAAAAGCCTCAGCGTTGCTTGAGCGCGCTAGCGCGGCATGTGTTACTATTGGCCGCTTGAATTGGGCATGATGAATTAATAAGGAACCGAGCTTCCATGGGTGATTTGGCCAAAGAAATCCTTCCGATCAGTATCGAAGATGAAATGCGACAGTCATACCTTGATTATGCAATGAGCGTAATTGTTGGTCGGGCGTTGCCAGATGCGCGTGACGGTTTAAAACCCGTACACCGACGTGTTTTATTTGCGATGCGTGAATTGGGTAATGACTGGAATAAACCCTATAAGAAATCGGCGCGTGTCGTCGGTGACGTCATCGGTAAATATCACCCGCACGGTGATACGGCTGTTTACGACACTATTGTGCGTATGGCACAACCGTTTTCTTTACGTTACTTACTGGTGGATGGCCAAGGTAACTTCGGTTCCGTAGACGGTGATAACGCAGCAGCGATGCGTTATACCGAAGTGCGTATGACCAAGCTAGCCCATGAGTTGTTGGCTGACTTAGATAAGGAAACTGTGGACTGGGTGCCGAACTACGATGGCACCGAAATGATTCCTGCGGTATTACCGACCAAAGTACCTAACTTGCTGATTAATGGCTCCTCAGGTATTGCTGTGGGGATGGCAACCAATATTCCGCCGCATAATCTGCGTGAAGTGATTGATGGCTGCTTGGCCATTATTGATAACCCAGACATCAGTATTGATGAGTTGATGGCGTTTATCCCAGGTCCTGACTTCCCAACAGCCGGGATTATCAATGGCCGTGCGGGTATTGTTGAAGCTTACCGTACCGGTCGTGGTCGTATTTACATGCGTGCACGCACCTTTATTGAAGACATTGATAAAGTGGGTGGTCGCCAGCAAATTGTTATCAGTGAATTACCCTATCAGCTGAATAAAGCCCGTTTGATTGAAAAAATCGCTGAACTGGTCAAAGAGAAAAAACTCGAAGGTATCAGTGAGCTGCGCGATGAGTCTGATAAAGACGGTATGCGCGTAGTGATCGAATTACGCCGCGGTGAAGTGCCTGAAGTGGTGCTCAATAACCTTTATGCGCAAACACAGATGCAAAGTGTGTTTGGTATTAACGTAGTGGCTTTAGTGGACGGTCGTCCGCGCCTGCTCAACCTCAAAGACATGCTGGAAGTCTTTGTGCGTCACCGTCGCGAGGTGGTGACGCGCCGCACCGTGTTTGAATTGCGCAAAGCCCGCGAGCGCGGTCATATTCTTGAGGGTCAAGCGGTTGCACTGTCGAACATTGATCCTGTAATTGAAATGATCAAAACTTCGCCAACTCCAGCTGAAGCAAAAGAGCGTTTGATAGCCACAAGTTGGGAATCTAGCGCGGTATCGGCAATGGTTGAGCGGGCCGGTGCTGAGTCATGCCGTCCTGAAGACTTGCCTGAGCAATATGGTATGCGCGATGGTTTTTACCATCTGTCGCCAGAACAAGCACAAGCAATTTTGGATCTGCGTCTACACCGTTTAACCGGTCTTGAGCATGAAAAACTGCTGGCTGAGTATCAAGAAATCCTCTTGCAAATTGGTGAGTTATTGAAAATCCTTGGCAGCGCTGAGCGTTTGCTGGAAGTGATTCGCGAAGAATTAGAAAAAATCAAAGCCGACTATGGTGATGAGCGCCGCACTGAAATTACTGCTTCAAGGGTTGATTTAACCATTGCTGACTTGATCACTGAAGAAGAGCGTGTGGTGACAATTTCGCATTCTGGGTATGCGAAAAGTCAGCCGCTGGCTGCTTACCATGCACAGCGTCGTGGTGGTCGTGGTAAAGCGGCAACCGGCGTGAAAGATGAAGATTACGTCGAGCACCTGTTGGTTGCGCACAGTCATACCACACTACTGCTGTTCTCCAGCAAAGGTAAAGTGTACTGGATGCGTACTTTTGAAATTCCGGAAGCCTCACGCACCTCACGTGGCCGTCCAATTGTTAATTTATTGCCATTGGATGAAGGCGAGAAAATCACTGCGATGTTGCCAGTTGATGAATACGCGCAAGATCACTTTATCTTTATGGCAACGGCCAACGGTACCGTGAAGAAAACCCCGCTTGAACAGTTTAGTCGTCCACGAAGCTCAGGTTTAATTGCCTTAGCCTTGGATGAGGGCGATACCTTAATTTCTGCAGCAGTGACCGACGGCACCCGTGAAGTGATGCTGTTCTCTGACGGTGGTAAGGTCACCCGCTTTAAAGAAACTGATGTGCGTGCGATGGGCCGTACCGCTCGTGGCGTACGTGGTATGCGTATTGCTGAAGACCAGAAACTTATTTCTATGCTGATTCCTGAAGAAGGCAGTCAGATCCTTACTGCCTCTGAGCGTGGTTACGGTAAGCGCACGGCAATCAGCGAATTCCCAGAATACCGTCGCGGCGGCCAAGGTGTGATTGCCATGGTATGTAATGAGCGTAATGGCAAGCTGGTTGGTGCGATTCAGGTCTTGGACGGTGAAGAAATCATGTTGATTTCTGATCAGGGTACTTTAGTGCGTACACGCGTTGATGAGGTTTCATCATTGTCACGTAACACTCAAGGGGTAACCTTGATTCGCTTAGCCAATGACGAAACGTTAGTTGGTCTTGAGCGCGTGCAAGAGCCAACCAGTGTTGATGAAGAGGACCTAGGTGAGGCATCAGAAGATGCTGCCAATGAGCAAGCGCCAGACCTTAATGAAGATGTCATAAGTGATGACGCACAGGTCGTCGCTGATGAGTCAGGCAACCCAGAAGAGTGAGAGCCCAGTGAGTAATCGAGTCTATAATTTTTGCGCAGGACCCGCTGCGCTACCTGAAGCGGTTCTGCAGCAGGCGCAAAGTGAGTTATTAGATTGGCATGGCAAAGGCTTGTCAGTCATGGAGATGAGTCACCGTGGCGATGAGTTCACCGCGATTGCTGCTGAGGCTGAGCAAGATCTGCGTGATTTGCTCAATATTCCAAATAACTACAAAGTGCTGTTTCTGCAAGGCGGAGCGAGTCAGCAGTTTGCGCAAATTCCGCTGAACTTATTGGCTGAAGGTGCAACAGCTGACTACATTGATACTGGGATTTGGTCGCGTAAAAGCATTGAAGAAGCGCAGCGCTTTGGTCATGTGAATGTTGCGGCCAGCGCCAAGGCGCATGATTATTTTGCTATTCCTGGGCAGAATCAGTGGAATCTGACTAAAGGTGCAGCTTACGTGCACTACGCTAGCAATGAAACCATTGGTGGCTTGCAGTTTGATTGGACGCCAGACACCGGTGACTCGCCGTTAGTGGTGGATATGTCATCTGATATTCTCTCTAGGCCTATTCAAGTCAGTGACTACGGCATGATTTACGCTGGCGCCCAGAAAAATATTGGTCCAAGTGGCTTGGTCGTGGCGATTATTCGTGAAGACTTGCTGGGGCA
>JAAXZZ010000226.1 GCA_012719655.1 Gammaproteobacteria bacterium
AATTACAGTGGTCTGTAAAATCACTAGGTGTTCGCTGCCGCACAGGCAGCTTAGAAACGTAGGCGGCTTGTGATTGAGCGCTATCCTGCGTTCGCTGCCGCACAGGCAGCTTAGAAATGACAATTCATGCCCAGCTGGAACAGTTCCAGGTTCGCTGCCGCACAGGCAGTTTCGAAACACCCTCCCAATAAGTTGTTATATGTGTTCATGGTTCTTTAATTTAGCAAAGATACCTACAGGTATTGCATTATTTAGCAGTCTTAGATCTTGGCTAGTTGAGCCAATAACCCTGCGGTTTAAGCGGTTCTGGGGTCGGTAGGCCTTGTGCTTCTAAGACGTTGATTTCTATGGTGCGCTCAATGGCAAATAACGGCAGCTGATTGGGTCGCTCCCCGAAAGGTTCTTCGAGTTCTTCACTGAGCGCATCCAAACCAAAAAACGCATAAGCAACTAATGCGCTAATAAAGGGGGCGGAAATACCGACACTGGCCACTAAACCGAAAGGCAATAAAAAACAAAATAAGTAAGCCGTGCGGTGCACCAGTAGCATATAAGCAAAAGGAATTGGCGTGTTATGCAAGCGCTCACAGGCTGCTTGAATCTCGGTCATTGCGCTGATGTGGGCTTCAAAGGTGGTGACTAAAATATCACTCAACTGACCTTGTTGTTGGGCTTTGGCGATTTCTAAACTGAGTAAACGCAACACCTGATCAGCAGGGTTGTTGGCCTTATAAATAAGGTTGCAACTGTGCTCATCCAGCAGTTCATCCAGCGCACCGTGCAGTGGACGGCTACGTAGCTCATACAAAAGTGCACGGCTAAAGGCACGAATGAGTAACATGCAGCGTTGTTGAATTGGCGGCGTGGCAACCAGATAAGACATGCTCAAGCGTGCCAGAGCACGGCATTGCACCAGTAAACTGCCCAGCTGCTGACGGGCTTCCCACCAGCGTGCATAGCTGGCGTTATTACGAAAACCCAATAACAGTGACAGCATTAAACCTAAAATACTGAAAGGAGCCAGGCCGTAGTTGGGAAAGTAATTGGGGTATATTTCATGTACCGTAAAAGCCGCTGCTGCGAGGCTGGCGACTAAGAGCACTTGCGGCATTACGGCAGGTAGTACCGAGCCTTGCAAGGTCAGTAATAGGGGTAAAAAACCACGACGTGGACGAACAATCATCAGGCCGCTTCCAGAACATAAGGTGCAACAGTGTGACCTTATGTAAGGGTGTCTCGCAAGTCTGTTAGAGCAATCGGGCTTTAGGCGTGCTGCTCAAAGTGTTTGAGAACCGCTGCGACCACTTGCATTACTTCAAGATTGGCTATTTCCATGTCTTGCAAATGTTGCACCGCCGCTTCTAGTGCATCGTGTTGATAAGCCTGCATGGCCTGCTGTCCTTGTTCATGTACTGCGCTATGCGGGCGTTCAATGCGGCGGAACTCAGCCAATTGCTGCAAGTTGCGACGACTGTCGTTGTAATACCAGCGCCCAAAGCGACACTCATGATCAGAAGGTAACAAAGGCACTGCCGATTGTTTTTGTTCAAGCAGATAGTTGTAAACAATGAACTTGAGTGACAACTCATCGAGGTTTGCTAATTCAATACCAGCGCGTAATGCAGATAGCTCAATATCTTTTTGCATTTGCTCAGCCAAAGTATGTAGGTTACCCATGGCATCTACGGCGTGCTGGGTTGTTTCGCTAAAACCCTGGGCCAGTTGGCTTTGGCTTTGAATGTAGGCATGTGCCTGTTTGGTTTCTGTTTGAATTTCATTGATTTTATGCACGATGTCATTGGTGGCTAAAGCGGTTCGCTCAGCTAACTGACGAATCTCACTGGCCACTACGGCAAAGCCGCGCCCAGCATCGCCGGCTCGGGCGGCTTCAATCGCAGCGTTAAGTGCTAATAAATTGGTTTGACTGGCGATGCCGCTGATCAGATCGACGATGCCGTTAATTTCTTGTGAGTGGGCGGCAAGGGTGTCAATTTTTTCCGTGGTCTGGAGCAGACCGCTTTCCATTTCCATGGCTTTGTTTTGTAGCTCGCTAAAATTGTCTTGGTTTGTTGCCGTGGCGCTAGCGACCGCTTGGGCATCTTGCTTATTACGATCCATCTGCTCAGCAAGGTATTCAAAAGAATCACCAAGGTGGGAGATTGAACTGCCAAAACGAATCAGGTTACTGGATACACCGCGGTTAAACTGCAGTTGGCGTTGATGGTTTTCGGCAGTGTTTTGCGAGCTGGCCAGCGCTTCTTGCAGTTGTTGAATGTGCTCAAGTTGCTGTGTGTTTGTCGCTTGTAACGCGGTGTTCTGCTGCTGCAATTGAATTGCTTTTGTCTTCCACTTAAACCACATAGTGAGCCTCTAGTGCTGCTGCTCATGCGCAGCTTTGATGGTTGCCGGTTTGCTTTACCGACAACCATCTTGTCTATTAGTGTGACGTACCTTCTGCGAACTCAATTTTATTGCCGACGTTATATTTACCCGATGGCTTATTCATCGGAATACGTTTCACTTCTTGCAGCGTTTTTGCATCGTAAACGATCAGTGCGCCTTCGCTGTCCCAAACGCTGAGAATCAAGTGGCTGCCGTCGTTGGTGAACTCGACGTGCGCCGCGTTTTTACCGGGCATAGGGCGTAAGGTATGGGCCACTTCTAAGGTCTGCTTATCAATTAAGTGCACCGCTTCTTGGTTGGGGCCAAAGAACACATCAGTCCATGCGTACTTGGAGTTGACGTGGCTGCGCATAAAGAAACCCGGGCCTTCGGTAGGGATTTCTTTAATCAGCTGCCAGGTTTTGAGATCCAAGACAGAAATTAATCCTTGGCTGATATTGGGGGTGGCAAAGACCCACTCACCGTTGCGTTGCCAATAGATACCTGAACCCAAGTGCGGCATGCCGGGCAGTGGAATATCTGTGATGGATTTGCCGGTGTCCAGATCAATCACTTGGCCACCATGGGCTTTACGCGAGGTGGCTAACAGGTAGCGATAATCGGGTGTAAAGGAGAAGTCATCTAAGAAATCTTGAGCAATAATGCGTCGCGGCGTGAAATCAGGGGTGCCAGCGTAAGACAGCTCCCACGCTTCTTTAGTGTCTTTTAGGGCGACGATAAAGCTATCGCGCGGTGGTGCGGTATACACCGCACTGACCCGCGAAGTACTACCATCCAGGCCGACAGCATCAATACTTTTTACTAGGGTTAAATCATCGGCATTGAGCAAGACTAAGTTGCCCGGCAAATAGTTACCGGCCAGTACCCAGCGCCCATCGTTACTGACCGCTAAGTTACGGGTGTTTAAACCGACGCGGGTTTCAGCAATCATGGTGAAGTTATGCAAATCGTATTTAGTCACCCAGCCATCGCGTGAGGCGAAGTAGTCAAAGCGGCCATCGGGTGAGAATTTTGGCCCGCCATGCAGAGCAAAGTGCGATTGAAAACGCGTCAGCGGCTCAAACGTATCGCCGTCTAAGATGGTGACATGGTGCGTGCCAGCTTCAACCACGACAAATAAATTAAGTGGATCGGCTTGGTGTAGCGGTGTTTCAGACAGGGTGCTGACATCCACCAGCATGCGGTGGCTGGCACGGGTATCAGCATCGTCCCAAGTTGGTGGATTTTCAATGGGGGTATACAAATACTCCACCATGCTTTCGATCTGTGCAGGGCTGAGAATATCTTTGTAAGCCGCCATTTGGCTGGCCGGACGACCTTCGCTGATGGCCTTATTGGCTTCAGGCTTTTTAATCCGCCCTAAACTTTCCGGCAACAGTGCCGGACCTGTGCCACCAATGCGTTGAGCGCCATGGCAAGCCATGCAGTGTTCTTCATAGAGTTTTTGGCTAGCGCTAAAGTCGATGTTATCTGTGGCGACCGCCACGCTCGCCATGCCAAGCAGGCTGAGCACAGCGAGAGGTTTTAAACCCATACTTATACGCATAGTGCTTCCTCTATCTCGGATGAGGCATGACTGATAAGCGCTGGATGGCTGATGTGTTGCTCACTGAACAAAGCAACCACTTGACCCACCACGGTTAAGGTCGGTGGCGTGAGATATGCCTTGTCGGCCATGTTTTTCAGATCTGTCAGCGTGCCGCGCACCACTTTCTGATTGGCATAGGTGCCATTACCAATTAAAGCGGCCGGAGTGTCGGCGGCTAAGCCGGCTTGAATCAGCTCGCTGGAGATTTCTTCAAGACTGCCAAGGCCCATATAAAACACTAAAGTTTTTTTCGGATTAGCCAAGCTGTGCCAGGGTAAGTGCAGGGCGCCATCTTCTTGCAAATGACCGGTGATGAATTCGCAAGAATGAGCTACGCCACGATGAGTCAGCGGAATCCCTGCGTAGGCCGTGCAGCCTGATGCAGCGGTGATTCCAGGAACGACTTGGCAGTTAATCTTTAGCTTGAGTAGGTAGTCGAGTTCTTCTGAACCACGGCCAAAAATAAACGGGTCACCGCCTTTCAGGCGCGCCACACGTAAACCTTGTAGAGCTAAATCAGCCAGCAGTTGGTTGATGTCTTCTTGCGGTAAACTGTGGTGTCCACTGGATTTGCCAACATAGCGCCGCGCGCAACGTTCTGGTAACAGGGCGAGTAACTCTGGGCTAACCAGACGGTCGTAAACCACTACGTCGGCTTGTTGTAATAAACTCCAAGCGCGCAGGGTTAATAGGCTGGGGTCGCCAGGCCCAGCACCAATTAAGGCCACATCGCCTGGGGCGAAAGTCGCTTGTAGTGCAGAAGGAAGGTGAGTTGTCTGATCCATGTCAGCTCCAAAGTGACGTTCGGTCACGGTCATAAAGGCATCGCAGTGAGTGTGGCAAAACTATAGCGCTACACATTTGATTTCTGGCAAGACAGCGACACCTATTTCTTCATCTGATAAGTAGCAACCTGGATCTTCAGCCCACAAATCACCGCCAGCCCAAGCGCGGGTACGGGTGTTGCCATTACAAATACTCAACCATTGGCACTCACCGCAACGGCCTTTCACTTGACGCGGGTGCTGGCGTAATTGCTGCAGTAAAGGATCCGCTTTATTAAACCAAATATCGGAGAAGCTTTGTTTGCGGACATTGCCGAGTGTGTGTTGTTGCCAGTAGGTGTCTGGGTGTACGTCACCGAGGTTATCAATGTTAGCAACGCCTGCGCCAGAAGCGTTACCGCCCCAAGCACGCAGCATCTGCTCCATTTGAGCATAATGCTGGGGCACCTTACGCTTGGCCCACTGCAGTAATAAAATCGCATCGGCATCGTTATTGCCGCTGACAAAATCGGTTTCAATGCCTTGCTCAACATCATCCCAGGCACGATCAAAAATTTGATTCATGGCATCACGGGTCATTTGCCAGTGCGCATCAATTTTGCTGCTGCGTTTACCACGACCACTGTAATTTAAGTGTGATAAGTAGTATTTCTGCACATCGTATTCACGCATCAGCTCAAGCAAAGCAGGCCGGTGCATGTGGTTGTGCATGGGTAACGTGGGGCGTAGGCCAACGCGAATATGCTGCTGGCGGCACAGTTCAACGGCATGCATCGAGGCGGCAAAACCACCTTGCATTTGTCTAAACTCATCGTGAATTTCTGGCAAGCCGTCAATACTGATGCCAACATAATCAAACTCAGCAGCAGCGATTTGCTCAATATTGCTTTCGTTGATTAGCGTGCCATTGGTGGAGAGGGCAACATAAAAGCCGTACTGACGGGCGCGTTCAGCTAACTGGAAAATATCGGGGCGCATCAATGGCTCACCGCCACTGAGCACTAATACTTTGACCCCTGCGGCATGTAACTGATCTATCACGTCGAGGGCTTCGGCAGTGTCGAGCTCGCCTTTAAAATCAATATCGGCGGAGGTGGAATAACAGTGTTTGCAGGTCAGGTTGCAACGGCGTAAGACGTTCCAGATCACCACCGGTGCGCGAGTGCTCCCAGGTTTGGCTGCACGTGGTGCTGGGCTATGACCGGCAATGGCGCGTAAATAGGTACTAATTCTTAGCATGCTTACTTCTCCTGACGCTGAGCGGCCAGTCGTAAACCGGTTTTCTTCAGAATGCGACTACTGACGAGCATCGTATCAGCGCGGCAAGCCTCACCGAGTTGATCACGAATAAGATTTCGCTCGTATTCAATTTGCTCGGCGTTCATACCATGCACCATGGCAAATAAGTTGTAGCGCCAGCCTTCTAAGCGCGGGCGACGGTAACAATGGCTGACAAAGTCGAGGTTGCCAATGATCTGACCTAAGCGGTCAATATGCGCATCATCCACATCCCACACCGTCATGCCATTAAAGGTATAACCCAGACGATAATGGTTGGGCACCGCGGCAATACGACGAATCGCCCCGCTGTCTTGCAAACGCTGCAGTAAGGCCAGGGTGTCATCAACACTGAGCTGCATCTGCTCAGCCAGCCATGCCCAAGGGTCAGCCACTAAAGGCATGCCGGCTTCGGTCAGGGTGATCAGCTGCTGGGCAAGGGCTTGATCAGAGCGGGAAGTGGAGGCCGACATGGTAGGTCTTCTCCTTAGGTAAGTTCAGCACTGACAAACCGGTCAGCGCTTCAATTTCAGCAATGCTCTGGGTAATACCTTCGGGCGTTGGGCAAGCCAAGACAAACCACATATTAAAGGCATGTTCACGGCGGTAATTGTGCGCTACGGCAGGAATATCGTTGAGCAGTGCGGTGACCTCATCAAAGCGCTCTTCAGGTACTGTCATCGCCGCTAAAGTGAAAGCACCGCCCAGTTGCTCAATATCAAACATCGGGCCAAAACGGGTTAAGGTGCCGTCATCCAATAATTCTTGCAGACGTTGCCGAATGCGCTCGGCGCTGCATTGGAGTTCTGTGGCGAGTTCGCCCCAAGGGTCACGCACCAATGGCAAACCCTGTTGTAAGCGATTGAGTAGGCGACGATCAAATTCATCCACTAGACTGTCCCCCTGTGCTTTTGATTGTAACGGCCGCCGCGCTGCTTAAAAGCATGAGTGCTAAACAGCAAGTGATGCGGACGGTGTTGTAAGTTATGTTGTGCTAATAATTGGCTTACATGTGCTTCAACGGCTTGACGATCACGGCCATGCACCATACAAAAAAGATTGTAAGGCCAGCCCGGACGACGCGGGCGTCGATAGCACAGGTTCACGCCCGGCGCTTGACCTAGCGCTTCACCGATTTGATGGACTCGCTCATCTTCAATATCCATTACCAGCATCACGTTGGCATTGATGCCTAACGCACGGTGCTTAACGACGATGCCAAAGCGGCGAAATAAGCCTTGCTGGTTTAAGTCTTGAACATGCTCGATCACCGCCTGTTCAGTGCTGTTAATTTGCTCAGCCAATGCCTGATAAGGACGAGAAGTGAGCGGCAAGCCATTTTCTAATAGACGGCGCAGTTGCTGTTGTTGCTCAAGGGATAAGGTGCTGCTCATGTTGGCACCTGTGAATCTTTACCCAGCGCAAAGCCTAAATTGATTTGATAGGCGGTCAGCATCGGTAAGTCCAAAGGTTTTAGGCCTGTGATCTGTTCGATTGTGTCTAAGGTTTGATCCAGATGTTCACGGCTGGGCCCAGTTAGAACAAACCAGAGGTTCCAGTCATGCTCACGCAAGTAGTTGTGATTGACTTCGTCGAAGGCGTTGATTTGTGCGGCGACTTCATTAATGCGCTCGGCTGGCACCGCTAAAGCCACTAAGGTGCTGGCACCCGCTAGGCTATGTTCAAAGACAGGGCCAACACGAGACAGGGCGTTGCGCTGCTTGAGTTGTTCTAAGTGCTGCAGAATGTCCTCTTCAGTACAGCCCAGCTCATCGGCCATGGCTTGATAAGGTTGGGCGCAAATCGGCAGGTCATGCTGGAAACGATCCAGCATGCGTAAGCAAAGTTCGTCCATTGTGCAACTCCTATAGACCGATGCGGTGTGCTCGATCGCTAAAGAAGATACCGCTTGGATTGTCAGCCGGTAGGGTGTGAAGTTTTTTCAAGGTGGCGGTATCCCACACCTGCACTTCGCCTTTATCACGTACCGAAATCCAAATGTGTTCGCCGCGCGGGGTGAACTCCATGTGCAACACACCAGGACCTGGCTCTAAGGTGGCAAGGATCGCGTGAGTTTCGCTGTCGATGACTTGCACATATTGATTGTCTGGAAAGGCAAAGTTGACCCAGATCTGCCGCGCATCAGGGCGCGCCATGACGAATACAGGTTGGCCAACAGTGTCGATGCTGCCCGTCTGCTGCCAAGTGTTGGTGTCCATGACGAGGACTTTATGACGACCAATTGCCGGAACAAAAGCCTGATCACCGGCAACTGTCCAGCCTTCTAAGTGCGGCATTTTATATACCGGAAGCTTTTCGTTGCCGCGACCATAGTCGTCCAAAATACGTTTAACGCCGTGCTCTGGGTGCCATAAATCCAGCAGTGCCATGCCGTCTTCACCAAACAGCCCCGCAATGTAATAGCGACCATCGGGCGTTAACATGGAATCGTAAGGCTGATTACCGATATTGGTGAAGCGGGTGATTTTTGGCGTGTTGCTTTGACTGAAGTCAGCGATCCAGATTTCTCCGGTATCAAACAAACTGACTAAAAATTTTTGTCCGGGCGCATCAACCATGCCAACAACGCGCGAGCCACGACTGCCATCAGCAACGGTGGTCGCGGGAATATCAGCAGCCAGCTCTAAAGTATCAGCATCAAAGACTTTAACGCCGCCAGGTTCATAGTTGCCCACAGCAATTAAACGGCCATCTTGGCTGATTGCACCGCCAATACTGTTGCCGCCTTGGATAATGCGTTTGTCAATTTTTGCCCTGAGCATGTCAATTTTGGTTAAACCGCCGTCGCGACCAAATACGTAGGCAAAACGCGCATCGCGGGAAAATACCACTGAGGCATGGGATAAATCCCCTAGGCCTTCGACACGGGCTAAGGTGGTGTTATGGCTGTGCTCAACAATTTGCACACTGCCAGCGGCGCGTTCAATGACAATGCCTAAGTCACCGGTGCCGCGCAACTGAGTGCTGGGTTGTCCAGCGCAAGCGGTTAATAAGCCGGCGAGAACAACAGTAGCAATGCGACGCATCATGGGCTGACTCCTTGTAACAAACGATCAATCATCCAGGCCGCTTCTTGCTCATTGAGCAACGCAGCCCATGGTGGCATGGCTGTGCCCGGGCGACCGAACATCACGGTAGCAATTAAACTTTCTCGGGATTTATCAGCAAGGATTTGCGGGGTCAGAGCCGGGCCGAGGCCGCCGGTCATACGCAAGCCATGGCAAGAGCCACAGTCTTGAATTAGTAGGTGTTCAAGTGTTGCTTGGCGCTCTGTAGATAAAGGCGCCGCCACACTGATCGAAAGGCAGAAGAGAGACGCCATGAAAATCCCAAAATAATGTGTTGCGTGTTTGGTGACCGTCATGACGTCCTCCTAGCTGTTACTTAAGGCTTAAAACCCAATCAGCGAGGATTTTCGCTTCTTCTTCAGTGACTGGGTTAGGTGGCATAGGGATAGGACCCCAAACACCGGAACTACCGTTTTTGATATGCAGAGCAAGTGTTTCAGC
>JAAXZZ010000227.1 GCA_012719655.1 Gammaproteobacteria bacterium
AAGGACAAACTGGCTGCTGCCACTAAGAGTATTTTTTTATATTTTTTCATAGTTGTCGCCTCAATGGTTATGACTGGACATAAATTGCTTACACCGCTCAGATTGCGGATTGTTAAACACCTGCTCAGGTGTGCCCTGCTCTTCAACTAAACCTTGATGCAGAAACACAATTTCACTGGATACTTGTCTGGCGAAATTCATTTCGTGGGTGACCAAGAGCATAGTACGCCCCTCATCCGCTAAAGCGCGAATCCCCCCAAGCACTTCTTGCACCATCTCTGGGTCTAATGCAGAGGTTGGCTCATCAAAGAGTATCACTTTCGGCTGCATGGCCAAGGTGCGCGCAATCGCGGCACGCTGCTGCTGACCGCCTGATAACTGATTAGGATAGACATGACGCTTATCAGCAATCCCAACTTTGGCTAACAAGGCTTCAGCCGAGGCAATCGCTTCGTCTTTACTCAAGCCCAGCACACGGCGCGGCGCTTCAATAATGTTATCGAGTACGCTCATGTGTGGCCATAAGTTAAAGTTTTGAAAAACAAAACCAACCTGGGTGCGCAAGCGATTAATTTGCTGATTGTTCGCCGCCACCAACTGACCTTGACGATCAGGTTTAAGCTGTAATTCTTCGCCGGAAAAAAAGATTTGCCCGCGGTGAGGGTTTTCTAGCAAATTAATGCAACGTAAAAAAGTAGACTTACCTGAACCAGACGAGCCCAAAATAGAAATCACATCGCCATCATTAGCAGTTAAAGAAATACCTTTTAAAACCTCTAAATCACCGTAGCGCTTGTGTAAATTACGTATTTCTAGGGCAGCAATGGCCTCAGCCATAAAGGTTCCTCTTTGAACGACAAGACATACTGACTCAACAGTGATAGACCTTGAAAATGCTATAAACCATTGCGCAATCAAATACGAGTGTATTTAAGGCCATGGGCTGAGCTGTTAAATAATGCTGCGATAGTGCCAGTTTTAGCGCCACTTGAAAAGTAAAAGGCCATGTTCATCGCTAGTCGTCATCGCTTGACTTGCTGGTCTTCGGCGACAAACGCAAGCTACGCAAACTACGCTTAACACTTTTTAGATGGTTGACTAAAGAGGGACCCCGCGCCATGGCAACCCCCATCGCTAACACGTCAATGACTACCAAGTGGGCAATACGTGAAGTCAATGGCGTGTAAATCTCGGTATCTTCCTGCACATCAATCGCCAAGTGAATGGTCGCCAACTCCGCTAACGGCGTATGACTGGGGCATAAGGTGATTAAAATGGCGCCCGTTTCACGGACTAAGTTGGCTGTAGTCAGCAAATCTTTAGAGCGACCCGACTGGGAAATACAAATGGCCACATCCGTTGATTGTAAGGTTACCGCCGACATAGCTTGCATGTGCGGATCGCTATAAGCAGCAGCAGTAAGCAATAAACGAAAGAATTTATGTTGAGCATCAGCAGCTACCGCGCCAGACGCACCAAAGCCATAGAACTCAACACGCTGCGCTTTGGCCATCACGGCGATGGCTTGCTCTAATGCTTTAACATTAAGTTGCTCTCGCACTTCAATCAAAGTATGCAGCGTGGTATCGAAAATCTTCAAGGCGTAATCTGTTACAGCATCATTTTCACTGATGGCAAACTGTCCAAAACTTGCGCCTGCCGCCAAACTTTGCGCAAGCTTGAGCTTGAGATCCTGAAAGCCTAGACAACCCACCGCACGACAAAAACGTACGATGGTTGGCTCACTCACCCCCACCTCATTGGCCAAGTCAGCCATAGAACTGTGCATTACAGCAGCAGGATCATTAAGCACATAATTGGCGACTTTAACTTCTGACTTGCGCAGCACACTCAGCGATTGGGCGATATGATGTAACAGGTTCACAATGGTTAACTCATTAGGCGTATGCCACAGTCATGTAGCGGTTTTGTAGTTATACTACAAAAGCTATTTATTCGCACGTTTTTCCCCAAGGAGAGCAACCTTGAGCATGCCGTATGACATGTTAGTGTTTGGTGGTACGGGTGATTTAGCCCTGCATAAATTACTGCCTGCACTGTATCACCTGCACCGTGAAAATCGCTTACCCAAGGATATGCGCATTATCGGCATCTCCCGCAAACAGTTAGCCCGCGAGCGTTACATTGATCTTGCCGAGCGTCACTGCCGCGCTCAAGTTGAACGTAAAGATTTTACCGAAGCCTCTTGGCTAAGTTTTAGTCAGCGTCTTGAATATTTGGCGATGAATGCCGAGCAAGCGGCTGACTTTGCTCGTTTAGCGCAATTTCTAGCCACTCACCAATCGCGCGGCTGTATCTACTATTTAGCGACTGCACCGCAGCTCTTCGAAAGCATCGTGTCTAACTTGTCTTCAACTGGATTAGCCGGCGCCAATACACGTATTGTGATTGAGAAACCCATTGGCCATTCCTTAGAGTCTGCCTTAGCCATCAACAGCACCATTGGCGCAGCCTTTAGTGAGGAGCAAGTGTTCCGCATTGATCATTATTTAGGCAAAGAAACCGTACAGAACCTGATGGCTTTGCGCTTTGCCAATGCTCTATTTGAACCCGTCTGGCGCTCAGCTCATATTGATCACGTGCAAATCAGCGTCAATGAAACCCTCGGTGTGGAAAACCGCGGTGCTTACTACGATCACGCTGGAGCGATGCGTGACATGCTGCAAAATCACTTACTGCAATTACTGTGCTTAGTCGCGATGGAAGCCCCAGTACGCTTTGATGCTGACTCGGTGCGCAATGAAAAAGTAAAAATCCTGCAAGCGCTAAGACCCATCACCAGTATGGATGTGCAGGATAAAACGGTGCGCGGGCAATACACAGCCGGAAGCGTTGGCGGTCATACTGCGCCAGCCTACTATTTTGAAAAAGACGTGGATAATGATAGCGACACCGAAACCTTTGTTGCCCTTGAAGTTGAGATTGATAACTGGCTCTGGGCTGGTGTGCCCTTCTATTTACGCACGGGCAAACGTCTAGCGAAAAAAACCTCCGAGATTGTTATTCAGTTTAAACCTGTACCGCACAGCTTATTCAGCGACAGTCAGGCCAATCATTTACTGATTCGTTTGCAACCCGAAGAACGCATTAGCATTGAATTAATGGCCAAAACCCCAGGCAAAGGCATGCATTTACAGCCTGTTGAGTTGGAAATCAATCTCGCCCAGGCTTTTCAAGATAACCGGCGCTGGGAAGCTTACGAACGGTTACTGCTCGATGTCATCGAAAATGACTCAACACTGTTTATGCGCCGCGACGAAGTGGAAGCCGCTTGGCAATGGGTCGACCCCATCCTAAAAGGCTGGCAACAACACTATCAACGCCCTAGACCTTATCCAGCGGGCTCTAATGGCCCAGAGCAAGCGCATAGTTTGCTGGAGAAGCATAATCGCGCTTGGCATGAGTAATGCTATGAGCAGAACAATTACCCTGCTCATAGCGTAAATCATTAAACTAACCTAGAGTGAGACAACTGCGATCACTCGCTCTTAGAGAACCACCATTTGTCATCGAGCTTAAACCAAGTCTCACGCACTGTATTTGGAATAATAAATTTCTCAGATGTTTTATTCGGATTAACTTTCATCATATAAGTTGCATCGTAGTTAACTTGCACATTTAGCTTACAAATATCCTCTTCACACTTGGCTAATTTAATTTCTGAAGACACCCAGTTGTAGACCCCAGCATAATCA
>JAAXZZ010000228.1 GCA_012719655.1 Gammaproteobacteria bacterium
ACCTAGCACCGCCAAATAGACTGCCACGGCCACGGCCTCGCAGAGACAGTGCTTCCTGAAGCAATACACAGCCCGCGACCGCGGCCTCGCAGAGACAGCCCTCTATATCGCCATTAAATACGCTTGCGTCGCTCCGAGCGTTGCACTCGCAGTTGCTCTTCATCCACTTCGGCGAGCACTTCACAGACATATTCAATGTGCTGATTGGACAACTGCCGCGCCAGCTCAGCATCGCCTGCTTTGATGGCCTGATAAAGACTGCGATGCTGCTCAATCAACATTGCGCGTGTTTCGCTGCGTTGCGTGTACATGCCGCCAATATTAGTAATGACGTTGCCGCGCAATAAATCAAACAAACCACGAATGGTATGCAGCAGCACAACATTATGACTGGCCTCAGCAATGGCCAAATGAAAGCGCGCATCGGCTAAACCTTCCTCCACTCGGCAATTTTCCGCAGAACCTTCATAGCAGGCTTCCAACTGTGCAAAAGCTGCAGTCAAGCGTTCGTGATCGGCGGGCGTGGCACGCAACGCGGCGTAATAGGCGCAAGCACCTTCTAAGGTGTGACGAAACTCCAGCAAATCTTTTTGTGCATCATGCTTTTCAGCAAGCAAAGCCAGCAGTGGGTCACTAAAGGTCGTACCCACTTCTTGATTGACATAATTACCACCACCTTGGCGACTGACCAACAAGCCCTTGGCCACCAGTTTCTGAATGGCTTCACGCAGCGAAGGCCGCGACACACCAAACTGTTCGGCCAGTTTACGCTCTGCTGGCAAACGTTCACCCGCTTGCAGCACGCCTTCCAAAATCATGGTTTCCAGCTGCTCGACAATCTCATCCGATAAACGGCGCTGCTGTATATGTGCAAAGCTCATCGCTCTTTTCTTACCCTAATTAGAACAACTGATTAAAGGCCGTAAGGCTACCACAAGCCCCCTTTTTCTCGCAGTGACAAGCAGGCTTTAGCAATCTCTTTTAGCCGCGACTAATGACTAAAGTAGCAGACAGAATATTTGACAGATAACTTCTGGCGTATTTTACTTAAAAACACAAACTGTAAACTGGTATGACCAATTTATAAAAACAACAGTATCACAGGAACTCGCCATGTCAAATATAAGCAGTGTGTTTTTCCACCTGATAGGTTGCGCAAAGCAGCTAAAGGAGTTGCATCATGCCATCTAGTGTATTGGCTTTATTGGCCTTTGCGCCGATCTTACTGGCTGCTATTTTACTGATTGGCTTACGCTGGCCAGCCAAACATGCGATGCCGTTAGTCTTTGCCATGACTGCGACAATTGCATTGTTTTTCTGGGAGATGAGCTTTAACCGCGTTCTAGCCTCAACTCTGCAAGGGCTGGTGGTAACAGCTGGTATTTTGTGGATTATTTTTGGCGCAATCCTGTTGCTCAACACCTTAAAACATTCCGGCGGCATTCACGCAATTCGTGCCGGTTTTATGACCATTAGCCCCGACCGTCGTGTACAAGCCATTATCATTGCTTGGTTATTTGGTTGTTTTATTGAAGGCGCATCAGGCTTTGGTACGCCAGCAGCGATCGTCGCGCCGCTATTGGTGGCGATTGGTTTCCCTGCAATGGCTGCGGTGATGCTCGGCATGCTGGTGCAAAGCACACCGGTATCTTTTGGTGCTGTTGGCACACCAATTATCATTGGTATTACCAGTGGTTTAGACAGTGAAGCCGTCGCTGCACAACTCTTAGCCAATGGTTCGGATTGGGCGAGTTTTTTACAGTTAATCACCAATCAAGTAGCCATTGTGCACGCCATCGTCGGCACTGTTATTCCATTGATTATGGTGTTAATGCTCACGCGCTTTTTTGGCAAAGAAAAAAGCTGGAAAGCCACTATTGAAATCATTCCATTCGCATTATTTGCCGGTGTCGCTTTTACTATTCCTTATGCATTGACCGGCGTATTGTTAGGTCCAGAGTTCCCCTCTCTGCTGGGTGGACTTATCGGCTTGGCAATTGTCACCACCGCTGCGCGCTTTAATTTTCTGACACCAAAAACCACTTGGGATTTTGCCCCAAGCAAAGAATGGCCAAGCCAGTGGTTAGGCTCAATTGAAATCAAACTGGATAACTTGACCAGCCAGCCCATGCGCAGTTGGTTAGCTTGGCTGCCCTATGTTTTAGTCGGCTTACTCTTGGTGATCAGCCGTGTCTTTCCAAGCGTCGGTGCGGCAATGAAAGCAGTGGTCATCAAGTTTCCCAACATCCTTGGCGAAGCAGGCATCAACGCTGACTTTATGCCACTGTACTTGCCAGGCGGAATTTTAGTCTTTGTCGCCTGCAGTGCGTATTTTTTGCACAACATGCAATGGCAACAGTTCCGTGCAGCCTTAAGTGAATCCAGCCGTGTGCTATTGGGCGCTGGTTTTGTTCTGCTGTTTACCGTGCCGATGGTGCGCATCCTGATTAACTCAGGCGTTAATGCCGCTGATATTCCGAGCATGCCGATTGCCATGGCGCGTTTTATTGCTGACAGCGTTGGCGGTATTTACCCTTTACTGGCGCCAAGCGTTGGTGCTCTTGGGGCTTTTATTGCTGGCTCAAACACGGTCAGCAATATGATGTTCAGTCAGTTCCAATTTGGCGTAGCGGAAAACCTTGGTATTTCCACCGCCATTATTGTGGCAGGTCAGGCCATTGGCGCCGCCGCAGGCAATATGATTGCCATTCATAACGTCGTGGCCGCATCTGCTACCGTAGGGTTACTGGGGCAAGAAGGCTCAACCTTACGAAAAACTATTTGGCCGACTATGTACTACGTATTCTTTACCGGGCTGATTGTGTTATTTGCCGTCAATGTGCTGGGGATCAGTGATCCTTTAATGCCTTAACACTCTACTGAAAAGGGTCAGGCATGCGTACACTGAGCGCATGCCTGACCCGTTTGCGCTTCCATATTCACGCCGCCGGAGCTGACCATGAGCCATCTATTTTATAACGCCGTGCCTCAAGAAACTCGGGTTGCACCACCACGCAAACCCGCGCGCACTTACCCGACCGGCAAGCCCACTCAGGTGTATTTATTTGGCACCTGCGTGGTGGATTTATTTTTCCCAGAAGCTGGGATGGATGCGATTCACTTGTTAGAGCGTGAGGGCATTCGCGTTGATTTTCCGCAAGGACAAAGCTGCTGCGGACAACCCGCCTACACCTCGGGTTACACCGAGCAAGCCCGCGAAGTGGCGCGTGCGCAGCTGAAACTGTTTGAGAACGACTGGCCGGTAGTGGTGACATCTGGCTCCTGCGCTGGGATGTTTCGCGAACACTATCCTGACCTATTTAAAGACGAACCGGAAATGCTAGCCAAGGTTAAGCATCTCGCTGAGCGCACCTATGAGCTGGCCGAGTTTTTATTGCATGTCTGCCAAGTACAGCTCACTGACAACGGCAAGCCTTTACAAGTGGCGCTGCATACTTCCTGCTCAGCCCGTCGCGAAATGAACACCCATCTGCATGCACGCGCACTGCTGAGCCAATTAGCTCAGGTTGAGCGGGTTGAACATGACCACGAAAGCGAATGCTGTGGTTTTGGCGGTACCTTCTCAGTACGGATGCCAGATATTTCTGGGGCGATGGTCGCTGACAAAACCCAATCTTTACTGGCCAGCGGCGCGCAGCAGGTGGTCAGCGCCGACTGCGGTTGCTTAATGAATATCAATGGGGCCTTTGAGAAACAAAACATACCCTTGCTCGGTCAGCATCTCGCCAGTTTTCTATGGCAACGCACGCAGACTAAACAGGAGGCCAGCGTATGAACAGTCAACGCATTCACGCCGTTGATGTCACCGCGCGCAACCTTAAAGCCAACGCACGCTTGTCTTTAAAAGACCAACAGTTGCGTCACAATATGCGCAGCGCCATGGACTCGCTGATCAACAAACGCCTCATTTCGATGCCCGATGAAGATGAGCGGGAAAACTTGCGCGAGCTGGGTAATAAAGTGCGCGCACGTGCCTTATCCGAGCTGCCAGATCTACTTGAATTATTGGAAGCCAACTTAATCAAACAAGGCATTCAAGTGCATTGGGCCAGCAGCACAGATGAAGCCAATGCCATTGTTTTGCAAATCGCGCAAGCGCGTAATGCCAAGCAGGTGATTAAAGGCAAATCCATGGTCAGTGAAGAAATGGCCATGAATGAGCACCTCAGCGAGCACGGCATTGAGGCGCTTGAGTCGGATATGGGTGAGTACATTATTCAGCTGGACAATGAAAAACCCACGCACATTATCATGCCAGCCATTCATAAAAATGCGGAACAGGTCGGTCGTTTATTTGAGCACCGTTTAGCCCTGCCCTATACCAATGATGTCGACAGTTTGATTCAGTCGGCGCGAGGGATTTTGCGTGAGAAGTTTTTCCATGCCGACATTGGTATTTCTGGAGTGAACTTTGCCGTCGCCGAAACCGGCACTTTGTTGTTGGTGGAAAACGAAGGTAACGGCCGTATGTCGACCACGGTGCCGCCGGTGCACATTGCCGTAACCGGTATTGAAAAAGTCGTCGCCAATTTACAAGACACTGTGCCGTTATTGTCGTTACTGACCCGCTCGGCATTGGGTCAAGGCATCACCACCTATGTGAATATGATCTCGGCTCCGCGCCAGCCGGGCGAACTCGACGGCCCTGAAGAAGTGCATTTGGTCTTGCTGGACAACGGTCGCAGCCAAGCTTTTGCTGACAGTGAACTGCGCCAAACACTCAATTGCATCCGCTGCGGCGCTTGCATGAACCACTGCCCGGTTTATACACGCATTGGCGGTCAGGCCTATGGCACAGTGTACCCGGGCCCTATTGGTAAAATTATTTCACCGCATTTATTGGGCTTAGAAAACACCCCAGACCATCCGTCCGCTTCGTCACTCTGCGGGGCCTGCGGTGAAGTCTGTCCAGTGAAAATCCCCATTCCTGCGCTGTTGCGTCGTCTGCGTGAAGAGAATGTTAAATCTCCCTCGCAACAGCCACAGATAATGGATGGCCAAGGCAGCCGTTACTCAGCCAAAGAACGCCTGTTGTGGAAAGGCTGGCAGTATTTCAATAGTCAGCCCTTGCTGTATAAAACCGGCACTTTTCTGGCCACGCGTTTGCGCGCTTTAACCCCGAAAAATCTTGGGCCCTGGACCCAACACCATAGCGCCCCGAAACCCGCTGCGCGTAGCTTGCATGAGTTAGCCAAAGCGCATTTGGAGAAGCAATCATGAGTGCCCGCGATACAATCTTAGCCCGCTTACGCCGCAGTCTCGAAGGGACCACGCCCATTGCCGATCCTTTCGACGCAAGCTTAGTGGATGAGCCTTGGCGTTATACACCAGCAGAGCGTGTCACCCGCCTGAAAGCCTTGATGAGCGCTGTACACAGTGAAGTGCTGCTGACAAACAGCCGCGAATGGCCGCAGTTACTCACCGATATATTAGCCGCTCGGCAGATTAACACGCTGCTGCTTGCGCCCCATACCGTGCATGGCCAAGCCTTTAGCGCGCACTGCCAAACAACGGCAAACCCTGTGCAATTGTTGGCTTATGACCGCCCCATTGAAGAATGGAAGCGTGAATTGTTTGATGATGTGCCGGCCAGTTTAACTGGCACGCTGGCTGGCATTGCCGCCACCGGTACGCTGGTGGTGCAACCCAGCCCCGCTGAGCCACGTTTGATGAGTTTAGTGCCGCCGCTGCATATCGCCTTGCTCAATGCCAGTCAGATTTACGATAACCTGTATCAGGCGCAGCAACATTGGCCCAAACCCATGCCGAGTAATTTACTACTGATTTCTGGCCCGTCGAAAACAGCCGATATTGAGCAGGTGCTGGCCTACGGCGCACACGGCCCGAAAGACTTGATCGTCTTAATTCTGGAGGACGCATGAGTTTACCGGCTGCGTTTCTAGAGGCTATTGCGCAACAGATTCCGAGCCAGCGCTGTTTTTCTGATCCATTGTCGATGCTGACCATGGGCACGGACGCAAGTTTTTATCGCCTGCTGCCCAAGCTAGTGATTCGTGTCGAGTCAGAAGCTGAAGTGGCGTTTATTCTGCAACAGGCCTGCGCCCATCAGGTCGCAGTGACCTTTCGCGCCGCCGGCACCAGCTTGTCAGGGCAAGCCATCAGCGATTCGGTGTTAATCGTTTTGGGTGATCGCTGGAATCACAAAGAGATTCTCGATAACGGCAGGCGCATTCGTTTGCAGCCGGGCGTCATTGGCGCCCATGCTAATCAAGCCTTAGCGCATTTACAGCGTAAAATCGGCCCCGATCCAGCCTCAATCAATGCGGCAAAAATTGGCGGCATTGTCGCCAATAACTCCAGCGGCATGTGCTGCGGCACCGCGCAAAACAGCTACCATACCTTATCGGCCATGCGCTTATTATTGGCCGATGGCAGCGTCGTTGACAGCGCCGATTTAGTCAGTGTCAGCCAGTTTCGCAACAGCCATGCCGAACTTTTACAACAGCTCGCGCAGTTAGCCGAAGACACGCGTAACAACAGCGAACTGGCTGCAAAAATCAAACACAAATACCGCTTAAAAAACACCACTGGCTTGTCGCTGAATGCTTTGATTGATTTTAGTGATCCGCTGGATATTCTCACGCATCTCATGGTTGGCTCCGAAGGTACGCTGGGCTTTATCAGCTCCGTCACCTACGACACCGTGCCTGACTACCCGCACAAAGCCAGTGCTTTGTTGGTGTTTCCCGATGTCGAAACCTGCTGCCAAGCCGTTGTTGTGCTTAAACAACAAGCGGTGTCTGCGGTTGAACTATTGGACCGCCGCAGTTTACGCAGCGTGCAGCACATGGCTGGAATGCCCGATTGGATTGAACAACTCGGCAGTACAGCCTGCGCACTCCTGATTGAGTCGCGCGCGGCCGACAAGCCACTGCTGGAGCAACAACTGCAGCAGATCAATCATGCCATTGCGCATTTGCCTAAAGAACAGCATATCGCGTTCAGCCAAGACCCTGCGGTGTACGAATTGCTGTGGCGGATGCGTAAAGATACTTTTCCTGCCGTCGGTGCGGTGCGTGAAAACGGCACCACGGTGATTATTGAAGACGTTACTTTTCCGCTGGAGCATCTGGCCGCAGGGGTTAATCGACTGCTCGCACTGTTGGATGAATATCACTATGACGAAGCGGTGTTATTTGGCCATGCGCTGGAAGGGAATTTGCACTTTGTCTTTACTCAGCGCTTTGATCAACCAGAGGAAGTCGCCCGCTACAGCGCCTTTATGCAGGCAGTCAGCCAACTCGTTGCAGTAGAGTTTGGCGGTTCCCTCAAAGCCGAACACGGCACAGGGCGCAATATGGCGCCTTTTGTTGAGCTGGAATGGGGTAGCGCTGCGTATCAATTGATGTGGCGGATTAAACACCTGCTCGACCCGCAAGGGATTTTAAATCCAGATGTGGTGCTGTCACATGATCCTGACATCCATTTAAAAAACCTTAAACCCATGCCAGAGGCAAACCCAATCATTGATAAGTGCATTGAGTGCGGCTTTTGCGAGCCAGTCTGCCCTGCCCAGGGTTTAACCTTATCGCCGCGCCAACGCATCGTCGCCTGGCGTGATATTCAAGAGAAACAACGTCAAGGCATTGATACCAGCGAACTGAAAGCACGTTATCAATACCACGGCGTAGAGACCTGCGCCGCCACTGGTTTATGTGCACAGCGTTGCCCCGTCGGTATTAACACTGGTGATTTAGTGCGCGAACTGCGTGCCCAGCAAGCGCCGCATCCACACATGGCCAAGCATCTGGCTCGCTCCTTTGCCGGCGCTGCGCGCAGCGCGCGTTGGGCGCTAAGCAGTGCTGAGTTGGCACGTAAAATACTCGGTGCACCACGTATGTACCGTTGGTCACTTAAGCTGCATCAGCGCTTTACTGAACTACCGATTTATCTACCCGCGACCCCGCAAGCGGTTAAGTTTACTCAAGCTATCAACGCCAGCGCCGCCTCAGCCAATAAGCCACGTGTGGTGTATTTTGCCTCATGCGTCTCGCAAGTGATGGGGCCTGCACATTTAGATACGGAACAAACACCGCTGCGCGAGAAAACCCAGCAGCTGCTGGAGAAAGCAGGCTTTCAGGTGGTGTATCCAGAGGGCATGGACAGCAACTGCTGCGGGCAACCTTTTGCTTCAAAAGGCTATCCTCAGCAAGCCAACGACAAACTCAACGAACTGGCCTTGATGTTGTTACGCGCCAGCCGTAATGGCCAAGACCCAATTTACTCCGACACCAGTCCGTGCACTTTGCGTTTGCTCAAAGACCTAAATGATTCGCGCTTAAACATTTACGACTCCGTGCATTTTCTGCGTGAAGAAGTCCTGCCGCGTTTAACCCTTACACCGCTCGCCAGCAAAATTGCCGTGCACATCACCTGCAGTACGCAGCACCTCAATCAAGCAGCTAACTTTCTAGCGATTGCCAAACAATGCGCAACAGAGGTTGTCGTGCCAGAAGGGATTCATTGCTGCGGCTTTGCCGGCGATAAAGGCTTTACCCTACCTGAGCTCAACCAACACGCTCTGCGCGATTTAGCCGTGCAAGTGGACAGCTGCAGCGCCGGTTTCTCCAGCAGCCGCACCTGCGAAATAGGCCTTAGCAGCTACAGCAATCTGAGCTATCAGCACTTGGTGTATTTAGTCGACAAGGTCAGCGAGGCTAAGCCGTAAAACCATGGTACAACGGCAAGCACATCCTGAGCTTGCCGTTTTTAAAGCGTATCGGCATGTGCGATGGCTTGCCGCACGCGCTCAGTAAACTCAGAGCGGCCATGATAGGTAAAGACTAACGTTTCAATCGCCCGAGTCATGGCCACATAGAGCAAACGCGCTTCGCTTTCCAGTTCCATTTTCTGATTCGGCATTTGATTAAGATGTGCAATAAAAACCGTATCAAACTCCAAGCCTTTACTGGAAAACATACTGACAATTTTAACGCTCGGCTCAGCGCTAAATAGATAACGTTTAGCGTTATCATCGCGCGTGCTGACAAAAGCAATACCGTTCAAAGCCAGTATCTTTTCAGCGCTTTCAGCCTGATGACTATTGCGATAAAGAATAGCAATTTTATCAGGTGAAAGACCCAACCCTATCAACTGGCTGATGCGCTCTGCAATATAGCGCCATTCATCTTGTGCGCAAGCAAAATGGTGAATTTCAGGCATGTCTCCGCGACGCCCTGCACTATCAGGATTCAGCGTGGGTATCTGGTCCTCTTGTTGCTCATCCGTAGCAATAAAGATGCTCTGCGCAAAATGCTTGGCCACCATCAAAATCTCTAATGTATTGCGATAGTTGGTACGCAATACCGTCGTGCGCCCTCGTGCCTGAATGCCAACACTTGAGAAGGTAAAGCCTAGAGTTTTCTTATGTTTGTAAATCGACTGTGCATCATCGTAAAGCACCAAT
Organism: Gammaproteobacteria bacterium; assembly: GCA_012719655.1. GTDB lineage: Bacteria > Pseudomonadota > Gammaproteobacteria > Pseudomonadales > Pseudomonadaceae > Denitrificimonas. The sequence continues at coordinate 9,449 of JAAXZZ010000228.1, forward strand.
AAAGCGTCGGTCTGAGGATCCAACAAAGGCATCACAACCTTAAACCAGTCGGACTCAAAATCATGCGCCTCATCAATCAAAATTGCGGCGTATTGATGATGGTCAATTTTACCTGCTTGCACAGCATCAATCGTGCTTCTAACTTGTCGCTGAAAATACTGCCCACTACCTTCAGCCACCTTTACTTGATGACGCTTTAACAGTTGCGCACACCAGCCATGAAAATGTTGCACCTCAATTTTCTCGCCCATTTGGTTTTGCTGGATCACTTGCTGCAAACGACTGGCCAGTGACTTGTTATAGCACAACACTAAAACCGGTTTGTTTGATAAGGCTGCAAGATACTGGCTGCGATAACCCAAAATCATCGTTTTACCACTGCCAGCCACACCATGAATCACGCGGTGTCCCTGCCCCAAAGAGCGGGCCAACTGCTCTTGCTGTAGGTCCATAACTTTAAGTAACGACGGCATCGGAGCCTGCGCCTCAGTCAACAAGCCAAATTGACCGCTGTCCACGTTGATGCGTACTTCAGGATATAAATGATAACGGACGCGATTAACTTGCTCTTGGCTCAAATAACAAGGAAAGACCTGGTGAAACATCTCCCATAAACGCTGCTGAAAATCTTCTGCTGAGGTGGACTCGAGCATCTCATCTTGGCAAATAACCCGCCCTTCGTCGATCACTGCACCTAACTGATGCTCTTCAAACAATTTGCGAGTGATATTGGTGAGCACTACGCCCCAGCCATAAGGCATGATCAAGTTGCCTTTATAGGCTCCGCTCGTTTGCTTAAGGAGCGCATCTTTTTGCAATAGCACCGCAGCTTCCAGAGCATAAACTCGGGCTTGAGTCAGCGGGTTTTTATCTGTTTTTAACTCACCACCAACCTTTAACTGTACCTCGCCCTTGCTGATCGAGTGGATGGTATCAATTTTCCAGTCTTTAACTTCTAAAATCAAAATACCGCGATTTGGATGCAGCACCATAAAGTCAGGCTGTAAAGCTTTAGGCCCAATCGGCACATTAAACCAGCACAAATAATCGTCTTCGAGCTTTTTTTCCAAACGCTCAGCAAAACGCCTTTCACCCGTTGTATCAAATGTACAAGCACTGCGTGCAGGAAAAAATAACGCCATCAGCCTTCGCCTTACTGCAAAATATCCATTTATGACTGCGCAAGCTTAATACTTACATCAATTAACACAAGCTTAGAGCATTTAGCCCACCCACTCAGCCCAGCACATACAACAGCGCATAAAAGCCTGCCAAGCTCACCAGCACCGACAGCAGCATGTTCTTAATCACCAGCGCACAGCCGATACTGAAGATGGCAGCGTATGTGTAGGGGTTGCTGGCAAGCCCTGCTAAACCCGTATCACCAAGTAAAATAGGTCCACAAATGGCGGTCAGCAAACAGGGGGCAGAATACTGCAGCGCTTGACGGATAAAGATTGGTAAGCGAATCGGTAAACGCGGCTCTAACAACAAGTAGCGATTAAACAAGACAATAGCGGCCAGCGCGAAAATCAGCAGCCAAATCATACCGTCTCCCCGCGCCAGCGCGCGACCATCACGGCGCAGAGCATGCCCAATAAACCAGCGATAACAATCGCCCCAGACACCGCCAGACTACTGAAAAGTAACGACAACAACAGTGAAACCAGCACACCAACTAAAGTGCTGAGACGCTTAATCATCGGCACGACAATGGCGATAAAGGTCGCGACAATCGAGAAATCCAAATGGTAGTCGGCCAGATTCGGCACCGATGCCGCCAGCACCACACCGATCACTGTAAAGGCAATCCAGGACAAGTAAAAACACAAACCGGCACCGATTAAATAGGCAAAATCGTATGCACGCTTGCCCACACTTAAGGCAAAGAGTTCATCGGTCAGCAAAAACGCCACCGGCAGGCGCTGCTTTAACGGCAGCGGGGCAACATGCTCACGCAAAATCAGCGCATAAAGTAGATGCTGCGCGGTAATCACCAAAATAGTTAAGCAAATCGCAATAAAACCACTGCCGGCCGCCACCATGCTAATAGTCACCAACTGCGCCGCGCCAGCAAAAACAAACACCGACAAGCCAACACTTTGCCATGGCGTAAACCCCTGACTCACCGCCATTGAGCCGGCTAGGACGCCCCAGGGTAGTACAGCTAAACACAGCGGTAAAATATGCAGCGCACCGAGCCAGAATCTTTGCCGGCGGGATAAAGATAAGTCAGTCATATACAACAACAGCAGTAAGTTTAAGGGCGCTAGTCTAACGGAAAATAGCACAGCTCACACGACGCACGTCTTTGCCCTGAGCTGTGCATGGATAGCGCTGAAATACTCAGCGCCTGGAAAAAGAGTAAACACCCTGAAACAACAGTATCGTGAATTCAGCCTGCCAATTCACAGCAATTACGCCCGCTGTCCTTGGCCTGATATAAAGCTTGGTCGGCACGCCGTAATAGGCCCTCGAAATACTCATCCTGCTTCAGCTCTGCAACACCAATACTGGCAGTAATAGCGAAAGGTTCATGCACCTTTCGGGTTTCTAATGCTGGTGAATGAATTGCAAAAGCGCTGCGCAATCGATTGGCCACAGTTAAAGCCGCTTCAATGGAGGTATTGGGTAATACAGCGACAAACTCCTCGCCACCGAAGCGACAAAATATATCGTCATCGCGCAGCACTTGTTGAGCAATGGCAACAAACCGGCACAACACTTGATCGCCAAAATCATGACCTAAACAGTCATTCACTTTTTTAAATTCATCCAGATCAATCATCAGCACACTTAGCGATAACTGGTGACGGCGCGAGTGGGCTACGGCCTTTTCAAATAGCAAGGCACATGAACGTCGATTCAGCGCGCCAGTTAACGGGTCATGATTCGCCTGATGGTCAAGGTCAGTTTGCAGACGTTCAGCGGTCATCAAAACCATGCCAAGCGTGATAGCAATTATTGAACACAACAGCCAAAACAGCATAAAAGCCGCCACGCCATTGGTATTCAATGGATCAATTAACTCTGGACTGTCTTGAGTGACAAACGCACGAAACAAAAAAACGGCAGCATTGATGGCATACATACAGCCTGTAGCGCGTACTGCCGGTGAGCCACGTTGCGGCGAAAGGAATAACTCACGAGCAATCAGGAGTGACAAGATCGCGATCAGAACAGCATTAGCGATGGCCATGGTTGATACAGAGCCATGAACTTGCGCCACGAGAATCCAAAGCAAAGCGAGCGCCGTAACACTCATTAAAACAACAGGCCTCAAGGGCGGCTGATCGAGAAAGCGTCGAAAACCATCCCAATTCAACATCAGAGCAGCAACGACAAAGAGCTGTGCCAGTGATAAAAAGAACGGCCAATGAAACTTGCCATAGGCAAGGATCAAAGCAAAGGTCATCACCGCACTCGCACCACCTAACGCCCAGCGCCCCAGCCCCGGCAGAGACACATGCATGCGCCACAGCAAAAACCGCGCCCCTGCGCAAAAGGCGGTCGCTAATGTCACCGCTACCAAGAGTGTACGGATGTCAAAAAGCATGTTTTATTGTTATCCGATGAGTTTAAAACAGTAGTGTTATGTCTTGAGTGATAACCTGGCGCGGTTAATAGCAAACCAATGCCCAGCGTACTCCTTATATTAGCGCTCGGATAGCGCCAGTTCAGCCTGGCCTTATTAAACGGCTTACGCCGCGTGACATACTCACCAGCAATGCACTGCAAGGTTTGACTGTGCCTGCACAAGTTATGTTTTGTTATCACCAAGCTCTGAAATCCGCAGTAGCTGACTACTGCGCCGCACAGTCAACATATCAACCTGATCTTTGACAGTGTAAAGAATCTGATACGTTCCAAATATTAGTTCCCTGATGCGGGGCGACCCCACCTCGGCAACCAAACGCCCACTTTTAGCTCTCCGCCAACGCCGCTGCTTCTTCCACATTCACCGCCACCAAACGTGAGCAACCGGGCTCATGCATGGTCACGCCGAGTAATTGATCGGCCATTTCCATAGCGATTTTATTGTGGGTGATATAGATAAACTGCACCTTTTCCGACATTTCTTTCACCAACCGCGCATAGCGGCCAACGTTGGCATCATCCAAAGGTGCATCGACCTCATCGAGCATACAAAACGGCGCAGGATTAAGTTGGAAGATGGCAAACACCAAAGCCAGCGCGGTCAGTGCTTTTTCGCCACCGGAGAGTAAATGAATGGTGCTGTTTTTCTTACCCGGTGGGCGTGCCATGATGGCCACGCCGGTGCTGAGCAAGTCATCGCCGGTCATTTCTAAGCTGGCATGGCCACCGCCAAAGACTTTTGGAAACAGCTCTTGCAAGCCATTATTGATTAAGTCAAAGGTCTCTTTAAAACGGTTGCGGGTTTCGCGGTCAATTTTACGGATGACATTTTCTAAGGTATCCAGCGCTTCCACCAAGTCATCATTTTGCGCATCCAGGTAGGTTTTGCGCTCCGACTGCTGACGATACTCTTCAATTGCGGCCAGGTTAATTGCCCCTAGGCGCTCAATACGTGCGGCCACCGCCGCCAATTGCTGCTCCCAAACGCTGATTTGAGCATCCACAGGTAACTGCTCAAGCAGCTTGTGCACGTCCAAATCCAGTGCTTGTAACTGCGCAGTCAAGGTGTCTTTTTGTACGTTCAAGGTTTGCCAAGCCAGACGTTGGCGCTCTAATTGTTCACGCACCCCTTGCGCACGCTGTTCGGCTTGACTGCGTTGCTTTTCGGCCTCACGCATCTGCGTATCGGCATCGTCCAGAGCCGTTCGCGCCGCGCGCAACTCATCATCAATGCTCAAGCGCGTTTGTAATAGCGCCTGCAACTGCGCACGCAATTCGTCAATCGGTGAGGTGCCTTCCTCAAGGTTTAAATTGAGTTGTTCACGGCGCTGATTGGCTTGGGCAAACTGCTGTTCTAAACGCTGCAAGGCTTGCTCAGTAGAGCGCTTTTGCGTGCTCAGGGTGCTGATGCGCAAGGCCAATTGATGCTGAGTGTTGTTATCCTGCTGCGCTTGTTGGCGTAACTGCTCAAACTGGCTGCGCAACTGACCTTGCTCAGCTTGCAGCTGTTGCTGTTGCTGCTCAGCGCTGGCCATATTATCTAACGCCTCTTGCAATAACAGCCGTGCTTCGGCGATCTGCTCGGCTTCCATCTGCTGCTGCTCACTGACATCGGCAAGCTCCGTTTCGATGGCTGCGCGGCGCAATTGCAGCTGTTCAGCACGAGCACGCTTGGCGGACAGTTGGCTTTGCAAATCACTTAAAACGCGATGGGCGGCTTGTTCGTCACCGCGTAATTGCGCGCTGCGCTCTTGCAGCGAATGACGGGCATTGTGTAGCCTTTGCAACTGATCGGCCAACGCCTGCTGCTGTTCATCCAGCTCAGCCACGCTCAATAGCAACGCGTCCAGCTCTTGCGCGCGCGCCAGCACACCGCTGCTGTGCGCATCACCACGCTGCACGGTGAGAAAGTGCGCAGCCAGCCAATAACCATCTTGGCTGACCACACTTTCACCGCTGTTTAACTGGGCTCGCAGCGCTAACGCCTCATCCAAGGTTGCCACCGCATACACCCGCGCTAGCCACGGCGAGACATCCAACGAAGCCGACAGCACTTTACTTAATAAACTGTTTTTAACCGGTGCAACCGTTGCGCCATTGCTGACCAATCGTAAATGCCCACTGCTTAAATCTGTCAGCGCCAAATCAGCCCAGCTCTCGACTTGCACGGCCTGTAAATCAGCCGCCAACACCGTTTCCACCGCCAGTTCCCAGCCGGCCTCAACCTTTAAGCCATCGAGCACACGCGGCTGTTGCTGCAACTGCTGGCTGGCCAACCACTCTTGCACACCTTGCTCGGGATTGAGAGCGGCTTGCTGCAGCGCTTCTAAGGCTGAAATACGTCCTTGCAGACGTTGCAATTGACCTTGCACCTGCTGTTGCTGCTGGTTTTTTTCAGTCAGTTGCTCTTGCGTATCCTGCAGCTGCGCAGCCTGTAACTGCTGCGAGGCGGACAACTCATCGAGGTGCGCTTGCGCCTCATCCACACGTGCATGCAGCTCATCTAAAGACTCAGCCAGCGGGTCATCGGCCAACCCCTGCTGCTCATCTTGCAAACGCTGCTGCCGGGTGATTAAGCGCTGGCTGCTGTGCTCCAGCTGATCGATTTTCGCACGTTGCACACCGGCTTCGCTGCGCGGCTGCGCGCTTTGCTCAGTCAAGGCATTCCAACGTTCTTGCCAATCCTGCATGGCCTCTTGCGCTTGCAAAAAAGCATCGGCCGAACACTCGGCATTCAGTTGCGCCTCGGCCTGCTGCTCGGTCAATAGTGCCAACTCTTCCACCAAACGGGCCAACAGCTCGCGGTCGCTGGCCAAATGGCTTTCGGTTTCAAGGCGCGTACGCTCTGCTTCACGTAAGTCTTCTTGCAACTGAGCCAAACGTTGCTGGGCATGCTGAATGCTTTGCTCATGGCGCGCAATATCAGCACCAATGGCATAAAAACGTCCTTGCACGCGATTGAACGCATCAGACAGCTCATGATGACCATCGCGTAACAGCTCAATTTTCGCGTCCGCTTGACGCTGTTCGGCGATGCACGCTTGCAAGGTTGTTTCCAACTCACTGATCAGCGCTTCATGCTCACCCGCTTGGCCATTGAGTTGCTGCCAACGCAATGCGGTCAGCTGTGCTTTTAAGCTGTTTTCTTCAGCTTGGTATTCTTGATATTTCTCGGCGGCATGGGCTTGGCGCTGCAAACGCTCAATTTGTCGGCCCAACTCTTCACGTAAATCGAGCAAGCGTTCTAAGTTTTCTTGGGTGCGGCGAATGCGGTTTTCAGTTTCACGGCGGCGTTCTTTGTATTTAGAAATACCTGCTGCTTCTTCAATAAAAATGCGCAAATCATCGGGGCGTGCCTCGACCAAACGGGAAATCATGCCCTGCTCAATAATCGCGTAGCTGCGCGGCCCCAGACCGGTGCCGAGGAAAATATCAGTAATATCGCGACGGCGGCACTTCACCCCATTGAGAAAATAAGTGCTTTGCGCTTCACGGGTAACACGGCGGCGGATCGAAATTTCGGCGTAGCTGGCGTATTCACCTTGCAAGGTGCCGTCACTGTTATCAAATACCAGCTCAATACTGGCTTGAGCAATCGGTTTGCGGGTATTGGAGCCATTGAAAATTACATCGGTCATTGCTTCGCCGCGCAGGTTTTTCGCCGAACTTTCGCCCAACACCCAGCGCACCGCATCAATAATATTCGACTTGCCGCAGCCATTGGGCCCCACCACCGCGGTCATATTGCTTGGAAAGCTTGCCGTAGTGGGATCAACAAAGGATTTAAAGCCGGCCAGCCGAATGCATTTCAGACGCATGAATCAATGCTCTCCTGACAAGGCACTGAGCACCAATTGACAGTTTTTTTGCGCATAGGCGTACAGCAGCCGCGCAATGTCTTCAACTTGACGAGCCTGCACAGCAACCAGTAATTGGTCAAAAATACGCGTCAACGGCTCCATCTCAGCGCTGCGCTGCTTAAAAGCCAAATAATACGTACGTCCTACGGCTGGAATCACATTGGCTAAGGCCTGCCGCAAATACGGGTTATTGACCACTGGAGTGGCCACCTCAATCACGGCAAAACAATGCTTAACAAACCCATCTACGTCATTATTTTGCACACTCAACTGCATCGCACGGCGCACCTCAACAAATGGCAGTAGCTGTCCTTGGCTCTGCCAGCGCTGCGCCAACAAAGTGCCAAGCAATATATATAATTCGGTGCTCAAGTCATACAAATCTTGCACATTCTGCGCAGTTAGCACACGAACCTGTGCACCACGTCGCGGATAAATATCCACTAGATAGCAGCGCTGCAGCAGCAATAAGGCTTCACGCACTGAGCTACGACTGACCTGATAGCTCTGGGCAATCGCCATTTCACGCAGCGCAAAACCACCGGCCAGTTCGCCACAAATAATACGCTGCGCCAGGGCATCAGCAATACTTTGCGTCACACCAGCGGTATTGGGCAGCCACTTAATGGATGGATTATTTTGATTTAAAAACATCGGCGCAGTGTACAAGAAAGCGCCAGTTTGCGCAGTGGCTTAGCCGATAAAGAAACGGCGCTGAATGATACTGTCCCTGCCACTGACTAGGCTAAGCCTGCACTGCTTGCATAGAACCCGCCCTGACAACACACCGGCCTACCCTCACAGTTTTATATGACGGCTTGGCTGTGTAAGATTACCGCACAGTTTATTCACGAGGTTACTCATGCAAGACAATCCAATTACGCCCTGGTTAGAAGAAATCCAAGCCAACTGGTTACCTTTACTGGTGCAATATGGCAAACATGTGGTCTTTGCTCTGATCACCTTAACGGTTGGCTGGTGGCTGATCAGCCGTGCCGTCAGCAGTCTCGGTCAGTTCATGCATAAGCGTCATGCTGACCCAATGGTGACAGGCTTTTTAAGCTCCCTGCTCAGCACACTGCTGCGTATTATGCTGCTACTGAGCGTCGCTGGCATGGTTGGGATTGAAACCACATCCTTTATCGCCTTGATTGGTGCTGCCGGGCTGGCCGTTGGTTTAGCCTTACAAGGCAGTCTCGCTAACTTTGCCGGTGGCGTGCTGATTTTATTTTTGCGCCCCTTTCGTGCCGGTGATTACATCGAGGCGCAAGGCACTGCTGGCACCGTAGAAAGCATTATGATTTTCCACACGCTCCTGCGCACAGCGGATAACAAAGTGATTATTCTGCCCAACGGCAGCCTCTCCAACGGGACGATTACCAACTACTCACGCAAGCCAACTCGACGTGTTGATATCAATGTTGGCATTGATTACACCGATGATATTAAAAAAGCACGCAGCATCTTACTTGGCTTAGCGGCGGCCGATCAGCGTGTCTTAAAAGATCCTGAAGCTGTGGTTTATTTGACATCTTTGGGCGATAACAGCGTGAATTTATCGCTACGCATGTGGACCAACAGCGCTGACTATTGGGGGGTGTTCTTTACAGTGCAAGAACAAATGAAAGAAGCCTTTGATCGCGAAGGCATCAGTTTCCCATTCCCGCAGCGCACCGTGCATATTCAACAGCAGAGCGCAGAGTAAGGACGACACTGGCCGGCCAAGGATGGCATAGTACGGATGCGGGACAAGGGCTTAGGCCCCTAAGAGGTATATTGTTTGCTGATGCGGGCCAGCGGCCCGCGCTCCCTGGGGTGTTTTGTTTGCGGGTGCAGGCCAGCGGCACGCGCTCCTAGGGGGTGTTTTGTTTGCGGGTGCGGGCCAGCGGCGCGCGCTCCTAAGGGGGTGTTTCGTTGGCTGGGCGGCAGCGGCGCGCTCCCACTCCCAGGGGTGGGCCAGCGATGGCGCTTCTCATGGGTAAAACCTGTATCATCGACCACCACGCTTGTATCATCCCATTATTTTATTTTGATTGAGCCTGTGACATGAATGCTGCCAAGCGTTATGAAATTTTTAGCCGTTTTCGCGAAGATAACCCTAAACCCGAAACTGAGCTGAACTACTCATCCCCTTTTGAATTACTCATTGCGGTGATTTTATCGGCACAAGCCACCGACGTTGGCGTCAATAAAGCCACTGATAAGTTATTCCCCGTGGCCAACACCCCTGAAGCCATTTATGCGCTGGGCTACGACGGGCTGTGTGACTACATAAAAACCATCGGTCTCTACCCGACTAAAGCGAAAAACGTCATCGAAACCTGCCGTCTCCTGATTGAGCGGCACAACAGTCAAGTTCCGCAGACGCGCGCCGAGCTCGAAGCCTTGCCGGGTGTGGGTCGTAAAACCGCTAACGTCGTGCTCAATACCGCTTTTGGCCAAGTCGCGATGGCCGTTGATACGCATATTTTTCGCGTCAGCAATCGCACCAATATCGCACAGGGTAAGACTGTTTTAGAAGTGGAAAAGAAACTGCTCAAGCATGTGCCAAAAGAGTTTTTACTGGATGCACATCATTGGCTGATCTTGCATGGCCGTTACGTTTGTCAAGCACGCAAGCCACGCTGCGGCAGTTGTCGAATTGAAGATTTGTGCGAGTTTAAGCATAAAACCTCTGATGATTAGATTTACCTATCAAAACAATAAAACCTATTTAAAAAATGTTTTTTACCAAAACCTTTTTTATGGTTATAAGGTGCGCCAACGGAAACACCCGTCTGCGAGGCTCTAATTATGAGTAGTGAAGATTTAGAAATTGATGACGATTTTATTGCTGAAGACAGCGAAGTGGTCGAAGAAGAAACACCGATAGAAACAGCAAAAACTAATCTCGCCAAGCGTCGTATGATCGATAACATGCTTGAAGAACGTCGCTTGCGCAAACAAATGGCCGAGTACGACTTTGACCTCGATTAACCCCGTAACAGCGGGCCATGCCCGCGAATCCAATCATCCAAGTAACACCTTAGCTGCAGAAAAATAAAGCAAATCACGGGCATGGCCCGCTCCTACGGGGCGGGATCGACATGTTGGGCTGGTTTTCTGTAGGAGCGGGCCATGCCCGCGAACCAAACCAGCACCTTTGCACTCGCGCGACTCCTAGCACCCCAACCCTGTGATGCAAACCACAGCGCATCACACTTCACATTTGCTTTTTGCCTGATCTGGTCTTTACTCATGTTGTCTTGATTAAGAGAACAGCATGCTATGCCTAGACTTCCAAACATATTGCATCACGGCGCTAAAAACGGCGTAACCGGCTCATGCCATCAATTGATCATTGATGATCACAACAGCCTGCTGATTGATTGCGGTTTGTTTCAAGGGGCTGAGACTTCAGCCGAAGGCCAAGTCAGCAGCGATCAATTAAGCATTGAATTTGATATTTCCACAGTTAAAGCACTGATTGTCACCCACGTGCACATTGATCATGTTGGGCGTATTCCCTATTTACTCGCAGCCGGTTTTAGCGGCCCCATCATCTGCACTGAGCCTTCAGCCAAACTGCTGCCGATTGTCCTTGAAGATGCCTTTAAACTTGGCGTCAGCCGCGATCAGCATCTGGTTGAGCAATACATCAAACTCATCGCCGGTCGTATTATCGCCCTACCCTATAACCGCTGGCTGCGGATGCTGAAAACACCCGAGGTGAGTATTCGCCTACAACGCGCTGGGCATATTTTAGGCTCTGCCTATGTCGAACTGGATGTGCCAACGCCAACCTCCGACCGCAAACAGCGGGTTATTTTTTCTGGCGATCTTGGCGCGCCCTACGCACCGATTTTATCCGCACCAAAACCGGCCTATCGTGCTGATGTAGTGGTGTTAGAAAGCACCTACGGTGATCGCCTGCATCCCAGCCGCCGTGATCGTCGCCAGCGCTTACAGAGCGTCATTGAGCACGCCTTAGGTGATCAAGGCACAGTATTGATTCCAGCGTTTAGTATTGGCCGCACACAAGAGCTGCTCTATGAGCTGGAAGACATTATCCATCGTAATCAATGCCAAACCTGCCTGACCAGCAGCGCACAAATGTTAAATGAGCAGTCAACGCACGCCCACAGCAGCACCTGGCAAGACATTCCAATTATTTTAGACTCCCCTTTGGCCAGTCGCTTTACTCAGGTCTATGGCGAGCTGCAAAGCTTCTGGGATAAAGAAGCGCAGCAGCGAGTCAATAAAGGCCGCCATCCTCTGGCTTTTAAACAATTGATTACCGTTGACGATCACCGCGACCATCAACGCATGGTGCAGCACTTAGCCGACAGTAAACGTCCAGCCATTGTGATTGCCGGTGGCGGCATGTGCAGCGGTGGCCGTATCGTCAACTATCTCGAAGCGATGCTCGATGAACCGCGCCACAATGTGTTGTTTGTCGGCTATCAAGCGCAAGGCACACTGGGCCACTTGATTCAAAAATATGGCCCACGCGGCGGTTATGTCGATATCAACCACAAGCGTATTGATATCCGCGCAAAAATTAGCACGCTCGGCGGTTACTCCGCGCACGCCGACCAAGCCAGCTTGCTGCGCTTTATTACTGGGATGCGCAAATGGCCAAAGCACGTGCGCTTGATTCATGGTGAAATGCAAGCTAAATCCGCCTTACAAGCTAAAATCCGTCATGCGTTTGCCCAGCGCCAGCATCCGGGCGACGTTATCATTGCAAGTTAATGCTGTGACCCTGTGGCTTTTCGTCACAGCATCCATTGACTTGGGTCAAGTCATAAAAGTGGAGCTTCTTGAATACTGCAAACGGCGCGCTTGCATTGCAATGACCCTAAACCTTCCCGGGTACGTGTCTTTTTTGTAATGTGCAGCGCGTCATTTAACCCTCTAGCGCTACATCTTGAAACAGTATCCTTAAGGTACTGAGACTTGTGCGTCTTGATTGCTATCAAGGCGCATTTTTTTGTGCCATGCAAAACTCACAGCCTATGCATTGGCAAGCGGAGGTTTAGCATGTCCCGCGCGCAAACACCGATTATTTATTCCTGCTCCGGCTGCTCCAACGTCGCACAACTGGCAAACACCCTTGCTGTGCGCCTCGACCGCGCAGGATTAGCGGAAATGTCCTGTATTGCCGGCGTCGGCGGCGATGTCAAAGCACTGGTGAAAAAAGCCCCACGCCCCCGCCCCATCATCGTGATTGATGGCTGCCACTTACACTGCGCCAAAGCCTGCCTCAGCCGCCACGATGTAGAAGCCGATGTGCATGTCACCTTAAGTGACTATGGACTGCGCAAGCGCTACGGAGAGGACTGCCCAACGGAAGAAGCCGATCGGTTATTCGATGAGTTCAGCGCGATTATTGCCAGTGATAGGTTAAGCCAGAACACTTAAAGAGCGCTATGAGCAGAGGCGCTAAATGCACTGATTGATTCGGTTATTGCAAAACACCACCCGCCACTGCGAATTTTCGCGCTGCCGAGCTTTCATGCTGTCATTGCAAGTTTTCGCGTTGTCATTGCGAGGAGCGTAGCGACGCGGCAATCCACCAGCCAGTCAGCACAGCCACCAAATATGGACTGCCACAGCCTACGGCTTCTCAGAAACAGTGCCTCTTATCTTGCGCTCATTGAAGGTGCAAAGCGCCGTAACAACCGATAACTGATTGCTGTACAAAGCCAAATAAATTGCTGTGCGCTGCGCTCCTCGCGCTGGCAATAATATTTTTGATTTAATACGCGCAACTTTAAATGCAACCAGCCGCAGTATCTAGGCTGCGGCTTGTTGGGTTACAGAGGGTTAGTTAGCGCCAGCAGTCATTCTTGTCAGCTCTGGTGCCGGTACTGTTTTTTTCACCCAAAGCATTTAAGGTTAAGGTTGCGCACTTTAGATCATTAAACTGGTTTGTAGCCGTTAATAAATAACCGCCATCAGTAGCAGCACCCGCAGCCAGAGTAATCGTATATTTTGCTGTCGCCGATTGCTTCGATGTGTCAGCCGTGCCATACAACTTACCTAAGTTTGCATTAGCCGTTATATACGCATTATTCTGCGAAAAATAACGTTCTTGGCGCGCCGCGACATCACTTAAAAAAGCTTGTCCCTCAGTACGATTACCACGTTTCACGTACTCGTCATAACTGGGATAAGCAATCGCTGCCAAAATCCCGATAATGGCGACAACGATCATCACTTCGATGAGGGTGAAGCCTTGCTGGGCTGTTTTCATCGCTGCACGCCTCCTGCTTCAGTTTTATCTCTGCCGTTTTTAAGATTCTGCTCTACCTCAATCACCGATTCAGGGTATAAATACAACGAATCAATACGATGATAAGGCGTAGCCAGCGTCCCACTGAAACCAACAAGATAGCCAGGTTTCAGCTTTAAAATAGCGGCTACACCATCAATTTCAACACTATTGGGTAGGCTGTAGAAAGTATCGTTTACACCGATAACATTATTACCGAGTTGGACACTTTGCACAGTGCCAATATCTTCAAAGGTGTTGCCCTCTGCGCTTGCGTTGAAGCTG
>JAAXZZ010000229.1 GCA_012719655.1 Gammaproteobacteria bacterium
GAGAAAGCACCGTGCGCGAAATTGTCCTGATTAACATCACAGGTGAAGACCGTTCGGGGTTAACCGCCGCTATTACCGGTGTGTTGGCACACAGTGGTGTGAAAATTTTGGATATTGGTCAGGCGGTTATTCATAACACTTTATCCTTTGGTATTTTGGTTGAGATTCCCAGCACTGAGCAAGCCTCAGCGGTGCTCAAGGATGTGCTGTTCACTGGTTATAAGCTTGACCAACAAGTGCGCTTTACCCCCGTCTCGGAAGATGATTACCAGCAGTGGGTGGCTGGTCAAGGTAAAACCCGTTATATCGTGACCTTGTTGACGCGTCAGGTCACAGCCGAGCAATTACACCGGGTCAGTGCGATTACCGCGCAATACGGGCTAAATATCGATCATATTGACCGTTTGTCTGGTCGTATGCCGCTGGATACCCCAGAGAGTCAAGGCAAAGGTTGCATTGAGTTCTCAGTGCGCGGTGAGCCAGCTGATGCGGCGGCCTTGCGTGCTGAGTTTCTAAGTGTTGCACAAGAGCTTAATGTTGATATCGCTTTCCAGCGTGATACTGTTTTTCGTCGCAATCGCCGTCTGGCTGTGTTTGATATGGACTCAACCTTGATTGAAGCGGAAGTGATTGATGAATTAGCTAAAGCCGCCGGGGTTGGTGCGCAAGTTGCTGAAATCACAGAGCGGGCGATGCAGGGTGAGTTGGACTTTAAAGCCAGTTTTAAAGAGCGTTTGGCCTTGCTTGAGGGCTTGTCAGAAGATGTATTGGCTGACATTGGTGCGTCTTTACGTCTGACTGAAGGTGCCGAGATGTTGTTCAGTGAGTTGAAGCGTTTAGGCTATAAAACCGCGATCTTGTCTGGTGGTTTTACTTACTTTGCTAAGCAACTGCAAGCACGCTTAGGTATTGATTATGTGTATGCCAATGAGTTGGAGATTGTTGACGGCAAGTTAACCGGACGGGCGATTGAACCCATTGTTGATGCGCAGCGTAAAGCTGACCTGCTGCGTGAACTGACAGAGATGGAAGGTTTGCGTTTAGAGCAAACCATTGCGGTCGGTGATGGTGCAAATGATTTACCGATGCTCGGTTTAGCTGGACTAGGGGTGGCTTTTCGAGCCAAGCCAATGGTTAAACAGTCTGCCCGTCAGGCGATTTCGACACTGGGTCTAGACGGCATTTTGTACTTATTAGGCTATCGTGACCGCGAAGGTGCTGACGAATAATTAAGTAGCGGTAAAATGTGCCCTGCAAAACAAAGGCTCTACGGTGCGCGCTATTGCGCACCGTAGAGCCGACCTGTTAAGAAAGACTGGCTAATGCATTACGGCTAAATGGCAGGATTTCATCTTGACGGCCATCGCGTACTTTTTGCGCCCACTCTGGGTCGACCAGTAAAGCGCGACCCACCGCTACTAAATCAAACTCTTGCGCGTTAAAACGGGTCAATAACGCATCTAAGCTAGCAGGTTGCGCGATTTCTTTAGTATTGGTCATAAAGCTGGTGAACTCGCTACCATCAAGACCCACACTGCCAACGGTAATGGTGGGTTTGCCTGTGAGTTGGCGGGTCCAGCCGGCTAGATTGAGCTCGGACTCAGCAAACTCAGGTTCCCAGAAACGACGTGTTGAACAGTGGAAAATATCCACGCCAGCATCGCTTAAAGGCTGCAAGAAGGCTTTTAGTTGTTCGGGTGTCTGTGCTAGACGTGCTGTGTAGTCTTGCTGTTTCCATTGTGAGAAACGAAAGATAATCGGAAAGTTAGGGCCAACTGCCGCACGTACTGCCTGAATGATTTCTACTGCGAAACGGCCACGATTGCTCATGCTACCGCCGTAGTTGTCGGTGCGCTGGTTGCTGCCTTCCCAGAAAAACTGATCAATTAAGTAGCCGTGAGCACCATGTATTTCAACTCCATCCATGCCAATGGCTTGCGCATCTTTAGCCGCTTGGGCAAAGGCGGCAATCACATCATCAATGTCGGATTGAGTCATGCCATGCACGATTTCTTTGCCATCTTTATGCTTGGCCATCGGCCCGTAACCGGGAACACTCGCGTCGGGTTCAGTACCTAAACGGCGCACATTACCCACGTGCCAAAGTTGTGGCACGATTTTACCGCCGGCGTTATGCACAGCATCTACTACCTTTTTCCAGCCGGCTAACGCATCTTCGCCATAAAAACGTGGCACATTAGGATAACCATTGGCGGCGCAGTGATTTACTGTGGTGCCTTCGGTGATAATCAAACCGACGCCTGCAGCGGCGCGTTTGCGATAATATTCGACCACCATTGGCGTGGGTACGCCGCCCGGAGAAAAGGAGCGTGTCATCGGTGCCATCACGATCCGTGAAGGTAACTGCAATGAATCGATTTGCAAAGGTTGAAACAGTTGTGCTGGGTTATTCATTAAAAACTCCGCAATCATGTTGAGCAAAATATCATGTGACTGTTTGCATCGATGCAAATGTTATTGAGTGTCTATGGTGATGTTATGAGTCACTTTTGCATTGGCTGGTACAGGTTATGACATGGCAAAGGAGTCAGAGCCATCATCGCTAAAACCACGTTCTAATTTGATCTTTAAAGTCAGATCAGTTTTTGAATCCGCGAACTTTAATGCTTCATCCAAGCTAATACGCCCTGCGCTGTAGAGAAGATAGAGTTGCTGGTCAAAGGTTTGTAAGCCTTGCTCTTGTGAGCGCGCAATCGCGCTTTTGAGCTCATCAAGTTGGTCGCGTAAAATTAAGTCTTTGATATAGGGGGTGCCGAGCATCAGCTCAATAGCAGCCACGCGCTTTTGCTCAAGTCCTGGTACTAAGCGTTGACCAATAACGGCCACAAGGTTTTGCGAAACATCAGCCAGAACTTGGCGGCGCGCATCTTCCGGAAAAAAGCGAGCAATACGTTCCAGAGCATGGGTGGTGCTGGTGGCGTGTAAGGTAGCCACGCATAAGTGGCCTGTTTCGGCGTAATGCAAAGCATGCTGCATGGTATCTAAGTCGCGGATCTCACCAATCATAATGACATCTGGCGCTTCTCGTAAGGCGTTATGCAGGGCGCAAGCAAAGCTGTGAGTGTCCAGTCCCACTTCGCGCTGATTGACCACCGACTGTTTATGCTTATGCAAAAACTCAATGGGATCTTCAATGCATAAAATATGACCGCCGGCATGGGTGTTACGGTAATCCAGCATCGACGCCAAGGTGGTTGATTTGCCTGAACCCGCTGCGCCGGTGACGAGGATCAGGCCGCGGCTGAGCATTGATAAACGCTCCAGCATGCTCGGCAAACCTAATGTGGCGAAGTCGGGGATGACGCTTTTAATATATCTGACCACCATCGACACTTCGCCACGCTGATAAAAAACGTTAACCCGAAAACGCCCCGAGTTTTGCACGCCAACGGCAAGATTCATTTCCAGATCGCGTTCGAAATCTGCAATTTGCTTTTGCGTCATTAACTGATAGGCCATTTGCTGTACCGATGACGCAGGCAACGCTTGCTTGCCGATAGCTCGCGACACACCCTCTACTTTCATTTGTGGCACAGCACCAACACTAAAATACATGTCAGAGCCACCTTGCGCATAGAGTAGGTTGAGGTAAGGAAAGACATCGTGAGCGGACATTGCAGACCCTTATTGATGAAGAAAAAATCCATGATGCGCCAGCTTAGATGTTGCATTTAGCAACTGATACTAGCGGGTTAATAGACGATACAGTAGCTTAAATATGCTGTGAATGAGTGCCAATAGAGTTTTTGTATGATGTTTTTTTAAATGATCTAAATCGCTAGCTATGCCTATAGCTATGCGCCTTTCAGTGGTTTTTATGATGGAATTTATTCATTTTTTGGCGTTGTTTTTGATTTTTATTAGATTATGACGAGTCAGTCACGATGTTATCCGCTAAAATGCGCCGCTTTGTACGGTCACTTTAGTTGGCGGCCAATATTCTTATAATGATCAAGGTTTAAATCATGCCACAACAATTTACCTCGCATCTGCCTTCGTATTTATCAGCTGATAATCCAGGTCCATGGGGCGTTTTCCTCGAGCAAGTGGACCGTGTTGCACCTTATATGGGTGAGCTCAGTAAGTGGATAGATACATTAAAACACCCAGAGCGCAGCTTAATCGTTGATGTGCCGGTGCGCTTAGATGATGGCAGTATTGCTCACTTTGAAGGCTACCGAGTTCAGCACAGCTTAAACCGTGGGCCGGGTAAAGGAGGTGTGCGTTATCATCAAGATGTCACTTTGTCAGAGGTGATGGCCTTGTCGGCTTGGATGTCAGTGAAAACTGCAGTGGTTGGTTTGCCGTATGGTGGCGCTAAAGGTGGTATTCGCGTTGATCCACGCAAGTATTCGCAGGGTGAAATGGAACGCATCACGCGTCGTTACACTAACGAAATCAGTTCAATTATTGGTGTGAATAAAGATATACCGGGTCCTGATGTGAATACCAATGCGCAAACGATGGCGTGGATGATGGACACGTATTCGATGCATGCCGGTGCAACCCAGCCAGGGATTGTCACGGGCAAGCCAATTGCGTTGGGTGGCAGCTTAGGCCGCGTTGAAGCCACTGGTCGTGGTGTGTTTATTGTTGGTGTGGCAGCGGCTAAAGATGCCGGTATCGACTTGCAAGGCGCGCGTATCAGTATTCAAGGCTTTGGTAACGTGGGCGGCACTGCTGCGCGCTTATTTACTGAGGTTGGCGCTAAAATTGTTGCAGTACAAGACCATACGGGCACTATTTATGATGCCAATGGTTTAGATGTGCCGGCATTACTTGCGCATGTGCAGCAGACCGGTGGCGTAGGTGGCGCGGCGAATACTACCGCGATTGCCGCCGATGAGTTCTGGGCGATTGAGAGCGATATTTTGATTCCGGCTGCTTTAGAAGGGCAGATTACGAAGAATAATGCAGAAACAATACGCGCACGCATTATTGTGGAAGGCGCTAATGGCCCAACTACGCCAGAAGCTGATGATATTTTGAATCGTAATGGTGTGGTGATTGTGCCAGATGTATTGGCCAATGCCGGCGGTGTAACAGTCAGTTATTTTGAGTGGGTACAAAACGCGTCATCCTTCTATTGGAGCGAAGAAGAAATCAATCAGCGCTTAGAAACAATTATGAGCAATGCCTATAACTCAGTGTCGGCAACTGCCAGTGAACATGGCGTATCCCTGCGCACGGCAGCCTTCATTACCGCTTGCACGCGAATCTTAGAGGCACGTCAGTTGCGTGGTCTATACCCATGATGGGCTAATGCTGTTTTAGCGTGCACAAAAAAGGCCTTCATTATGAAGGCCTTTTTTTGTGGCGTGACTTAATCAGTTGCGTTCATCAGGCAGCGCAGCAATCACGTCCTCAGCTTGTAAACCTTTGTCGCGGTTCATCACTGTGAACTCAACACGCTGGCCTTCGACCAAGACGCGATGACCTTCACCGCGAATAGCGCGGAAGTGCACAAAAATATCATCACCAGAATCGCGGGAAATAAAGCCAAAGCCTTTGGACGTATTGAACCATTTTACTGTGCCGGTTTCACGGTCGCTAAGGTCTTGCGATAACGGTGCGCTTTTTGTGCTGACTTTGCGCAGGTTCAATGCCAAGTGTATGA
Source organism: Gammaproteobacteria bacterium (assembly GCA_012719655.1). Lineage (GTDB taxonomy): Bacteria > Pseudomonadota > Gammaproteobacteria > Pseudomonadales > Pseudomonadaceae > Denitrificimonas. Next base: position 5,639 of record JAAXZZ010000229.1, read on the forward strand.
CCGTTGCAGCGAGCAATGTCACTAGACTAAATAAGGCGTTGTCCTTGCTATCGCTGATTAAGAACACAGCTTGCATGACCGTTGCCAGAACGATCAAGGCAGACACTATGCCTTGCAGTTGACGACGACCACCGCGCGCCCAGGTTGGCAAGATGGGGGCAATCAATAAGTTAGCTAAAGCAAAGGATGCGAGGAGTAAAGCGGTGTCAGGGTTTTGGCTGGCGAGGATTAGAGAGAGAAGCAGTGCTGCGACGCCAGTAAATAAATGAACAATTTTTAACATATGCAATGGACTCACCTTGATAAGAAGCACAATAGAGAAAAAGACCGACTACAAGTACAACTGACTGTGTTTGCCAAGCTGTTGTCGTATCGAAGTGGTTTGGGATAAAAATCTTAGCCACTCTAGCTGTATTAAACAGCAAACACGGGCATGACTCAAACAACTAAAGTCGACATTGGAAAGCCGATGTGTTGACTGACGCTGTGACCAACCTGACAAGTCTATGATTAGGGGCAGAGTATTTGTCGCTGACGTACTTTTTTACTACAGTTTGCCAAGCTTTCACGCGGCTACAAAGCGCTGCATTAGAACGACCGTAGCCGTTAGCGCGCTTAGGCTATATAATCAAGATTTTCTGCGATACCTTCGCGTTGATGCGACTGCATGCTGTAGTAGCGCTTAACGGGTGTCGGTTATTTCACATTTTCTAGGAAGCGAACAGCATTATGATGCGCAGCCACTATTGCGGACACTTAAACGAATCCCTTAACGGGCAAACCGTTACTCTTTGCGGTTGGGTACACCGTCGTCGCGATCACGGTGGCGTGATTTTTCTCGATATCCGTGATCGTGAAGGCTTAGCTCAAGTTGTTTTTAACCCAGAACACGCCAATGTTTTCGCCACTGCTGACCGAGTGCGTAGTGAATATGTGGTTAAAGTCAGCGGTGTGGTGAATTTGCGTCCAGATGGCGCGATCAATCCAAATATGCCAAGCGGTGCCATTGAGGTCATTGCAACTGACTTAGAAGTGCTTAACCAAGCCGAAACCACACCTTTTCCATTGCACGAGCATTCGGATGTGGGTGAGGAAACGCGCTTGCGTTACCGTTTTATTGATTTGCGTCGCCCAGAAATGGCCGCCAAATTAAAACTGCGTTCACGCGTGACCACAAGTATTCGTCGTTATTTAGATGACAACGGCTTTCTTGATGTGGAAACCCCTATTCTGACTCGCGCCACTCCTGAAGGTGCGCGCGACTATTTAGTGCCTAGTCGTACCCATGCCGGCAGCTTCTTTGCTTTACCGCAATCACCACAGTTGTTTAAACAGCTGTTGATGGTGGCCGGTGTTGACCGTTACTACCAGATCGCTAAATGTTTCCGTGATGAAGACTTGCGCGCTGACCGTCAGCCAGAATTCACGCAGATTGATATTGAAACCAGCTTTATGGATGAGAAGGACATTATGTCCATCACCGAAACTATGGTGCGCCAGCTCTTTAAAGATGTGCTGGATGTCGAATTCGCTGATTTCCCTCACATGACTTACGCCGAAGCGATGCGTCGCTTTGGTTCGGATAAGCCTGACTTGCGTATTCCATTGGAATTAGTCGATGTCGCTGATCAGTTAACTGGCGTTGATTTTAAAGTATTCAGTGGTCCAGCCAATGATCCAAAAGGCCGAGTTGCTGCGTTGCGTGTGCCAGGTGCTGGCAGCATGGCGCGTGGTAAGATTGACGAGTACACCAAGTATGTCAGCAATTATGGTGCACGTGGCTTGGCGTATATTAAAGTCAATGAGCGCGCCAAGGGTGTTGACGGCTTACAATCACCGATTGTTAAGTTTATTCCAGAAGACAACCTCAACACTATTTTGGATCGGGTTGGCGCCGTCGATGGTGATATCGTCTTCTTTGGCGCTGATAAAGCGCAGATTGTCAGCGATGCGCTGGGCGCACTGCGGATCCGTATCGGTCACGATTTAGACTTACTCACCTGCCAATGGGCGCCAATGTGGGTCATTGATTTCCCCATGTTTGAAAGCAATGATGATGGTTCGTTGACGGCGATTCACCATCCGTTCACGGCACCAAAGTGTTCAGCTGAAGAGCTGCGCGCCAATCCAAGCGCTGCGTTGTCACGCGCTTACGACATGGTTCTTAATGGCACTGAGTTGGGCGGTGGTTCTATTCGTATTCACGATCGCACGATGCAGCAAACCGTCTTTGAAATACTTGGTATTGATGAGACTGAGCAGCAAGAAAAGTTTGGTTTCTTGCTGGATGCGCTTAAGTACGGTGCGCCACCACACGGTGGTTTGGCCTTCGGTTTGGATCGTTTAGTGATGTTGATGACCGGCGCGCAGTCGATTCGTGAAGTGATTGCTTTCCCGAAAACGCAAAGTGCCGCCTGTGTTATGACGCAAGCACCAGGCACAGTGGATGCATCGGCATTGCGTGATTTGCATATCCGCTTGCGTGAGCAGCCAAAGGCTGAGTAATAGTATCCAGAGTGGCGTTGTGCGGTACTGCGGTGTGCTGAATCAGTCCTGCAGTACCGTTAAAGGCAACGCCGAGTTACCGACAGTACAGAGATAAAACGGGAGTTGTTATGGCTGGGCATTCCAAGTGGGCCAATATTAAGCACCGCAAAGAGCGTCAAGATAATAAGCGCGGTAAAATTTTCACAAAATTGATTCGTGAATTGACCGTTGCTGCAAAGCAAGGTGGTGTGCCTGCCGATAATCCACGTTTACGTTTAGCTGTTGATAAAGCGCTGAGCGCCAATATGACTCGCGACACCATTGATCGAGCGATTGCGCGCGGTGTCGGTGGGGCGGATGGTGATAACGTTGAAGAGCTGGCTTACGAGGGTTATGCGCCCAATGGTGTAGCAGTCTTTGTCGAGGCCATGACCGATAATCGTAACCGTACTGCAGCTGAGGTGCGTCACGCATTTAATAAGTATGGTGGCAATTTAGGTACTGATGGCTCGGTGGCTTATTTATTTGAACGCAAAGGGCAAATTTGTTACGCGCCTGGCGTTGATGAAGAGGCGCTGATGGATGCCGCGCTGGAATTAGGTGCTGATGATATCGTTATCAATGATGATGGCTCAATTGAGGTGCTCACCACTTTTGCTGATTTTATCAGGGTCAATGAAGCGCTCACTGCTGCAGGCTTTGTCGCCGAACAAGCTGAAGTGACAATGATTCCGAGCATGACAGCTGAGTTGGATTTAGAGGGTGCTGAGAAAGTCATGCGCTTGATTGATGCATTAGAAGATTTGGATGACGTGCAAAACGTATATTCGAATGCTGAAATTCCAGATGATGTGATGGCGCAACTTTAAGATCAGGTGTGCGCCATACTAACTAAACCTCTGGTTGCTTGCCTCAACGAGCCCAGAGGTTTTTTATTGCTGTGTAGTCTTGCTACACACTTACCATATTGCTTTCACCGCAAATAAAGGCAGCTCAGATGACGCTTATTTTAGGTATTGATCCTGGCTCGAGAATCACCGGCTACGGCATCATTCGTGATACTGGACGTGGTTGTGAGTATGTCGCTTCTGGCTGTATTCGCACAGGCTCAGGTGAGCTGCCAGAGCGCCTCAATGCCGTGTTTGCCGGGGTCAGCGAGATCATTCAAACCTATCAACCAGTGACTATGGGCATTGAGCAAGTATTTATGGCGCGCAATGCTGATTCTGCCTTGAAGCTTGGTCAGGCGCGTGGTGCAGCGATTGTCGCGGGTGCGCAAGCGGGTCTTGCGGTATCTGAATACAGCGCCACACAAGTGAAATCAGCGATTGTTGGCAGTGGCCGTGCCGCCAAAGAACAAGTGCAAATAATGGTCATGCACTTGTTAAAACTTAGCAAAAAACCGCAGATTGATGCTTCTGATGCGCTAGCGATTGCGTTATGTCATGCGCATCATCGCCAGAGCTTAATACCCCACGGTTTATCCGCAGCGAAGTTGCGAGGGGGTCGCTTGAGTGTCTAAGCTGCATTGCTACAGCTTATTGAGATGTCTAATCGGTTGAGTGACAGAGCTGTTGGTACAAAAGGCTGTCACGCCCGACCCGCTCTACTTGACCTGTTGCAGGTTTACCATTGTGCGGTACTTGCAGCTGTTCAGCGTTGGCGCAATTGAGCACATACGCTTGGCTTTCTAAGCGTTCGATGTAATCGTTGATAAACTCATAGCGAATGTATTCAACCAGTCGCTGGCCGTCTTGACGTGTTTCTCTGACTTTGCCGTCTAACACCACAAAGGATGACACAGAAGGTAAGAGGTAGCTCCAAGGTCGAAAAAAGTTACTGGCTCGGGTTTGCTCAACAATTACCGTTTGTGCTGGAAGTTGGCCACGCTTTAAAGAAAACCAATTGTAATCGTAATAGGCTAAATAGCCGAGCATGCCAATACCGGCACATACAGGAATAATCCAAGAAGGGAGTTTGTTGCGGCTGAGTTTGCGCAAGGCAAAAGCAAAAGCACCGACACACAAACCGATAATAAAAACTGCAAGCAAATGCCAAATCATACACAGTACTCTAGATAAAAAGCGGGCCTCCATAAGGAAGCCCGCTTTGTTGTTGATTACCAATCACTCATTGATTTGTGTCTTCAACGCCTTAGTTAAGGGTAGCGAACACTTTCAACCATTTTTTGGATTTCTTCTGAAGGCTCTTCTGTTGCATAGGATACAGAGATTGCAACGATAAAGTTGATCAATGCACCGATACAACCGATCGACAGTGGTGAAATACCCATGATCCAGAACTCAGGTGTGTTCGGGAAGTTATTCGTACCAGGGATAAAGAACCAGCCAAGGTACATAAAGATATAGCAGATGGTGAATAGTGCACCAATGCTCATACCTGCAACCGCGCCTTTGGCGTTAATGCGCTTGAAGAAAATACCCATCATTAGCGTTGGGAAAATGGAGGAAGCCGCCATTCCAAACGCTAGAGCCACCGTTTGCGCGGCGAACCCAGGCGGATTAATTCCCAGCCAGGTGGCAATCAAAATTGCCCCCACCATGGATATCCGTGCCGCCAGCATTTCTGCTTTATCGGAAATACTCGGGAACAGGGTGTTCTTAATCAAGTCATGGCTGACCGCAGAAGAGATGGCTAAGAGCAGGCCCGATGCTGTCGATAGTGCAGCGGCAATACCGCCCGCGGCCATCAAACCAACAATCCAACCTGGCATGTTACCAATTTCAGGCAGCGCCAAAACCAAGATATCGTTGTTGATGGTCAGCTCATTACCTGCCCAGCCACGTTCAACAGCGGTGGTTTCATTGAACTCAACGTTTTTGTCATTGTAGTACTGAATGCGACCGTCGTTGTTTTTGTCTTCGAAAGTCAATAGACCCGTGAGCTCCCACTTTTCGAACCACTCAGGACGCTCAGCGTACACTAGAGAATCTTCTGAAGTCTCACCTGGATAAATAGCATCCAGCAAGTTCAAGCGTGCCATGCCGGCCAGCGGTGGCGCAGTGGTGTAGAACAGAGCGATAAACACTAATGCCCAACCTGCAGACCAGCGTGCGTCAGAGATTTTTGGCACAGTAAAGAAGCGAATGATGACGTGTGGTAAGCCAGCAGTACCCACCATTAAGGTTAGGGTGAACAGGAACATGTTCCATTTGTTCTCAACGTCAGCGGTGTAGTCTTGGAAACCAAGGTCACGTACCACGGCGTTCAGTTTATGCAGCAAAGGCTCACTGGTACCCGCCACATCACCAACAAAACCGACCTGTGGTAAAAAATGACCTGTCATCTGCAACGATAAATAAACCGCCGGAATGGTAAACGCTAGGATCAACACGATGTACTGCGCGACCTGAGTGTAAGTCACTCCTTTCATGCCGCCCAATACCGCATAGAAGAACACTACCACTGCCGAGATGATCAGTCCCATCGTGCTGCTGACCTCTAGGAAGCGTGCAAAAGCAACGCCGGCTCCCGTCATTTGTCCGATCACATAGGTCAGTGAGATTAGAATCAAACAGACTACGGCAACCAAACGCGCAGTTTTACTGTCATAACGCGAACCCACAAAATCGGGTACCGTGTACTTACCGAAGCGACGCAGGTAAGGCGCCAGTAAAGTCGCTAAGAGTACATAGCCACCGGTCCAGCCGAGGATAAAGGATGAGTTGACGTAGCCGACTGAAATCAGACCGGCAACCGAAATGAAAGAAGCGGCTGAGAGCCAGTCAGCCGCAGTGGCCATGCCGTTCATTACCGGATGCACTTCACCGCCAGCGATATAGAACTCGCGGGTCGATTTGGCGCGCGCCCAAATCGCAATCCAAGTATAGATTGCGAAAGAGCCGGCAACAAAGAGCATGTTGATCATGAATTGACTCATACTTTACTCCTCCAAGCCGAATTTTTTATCGAGTTTGTTCATTTTCCAAGCATAGAAAAAGATCAAACACACGAATGTATAAATTGAGCCTTGCTGAGCAAACCAGAAGCCTATATCTGCCCCGCCGATATGAATACCCATGAGCCAAGGACGCAGAAGCATACCGAAGCCATAGGACACCGTAGCCCAGATACAGAGTGTGATAATAATTAGCCGCACGTTTGCCGACCAATAGGCTTTATTTATTGCCTCTTTAGAATCAGTCATGACAACTGCTCTCCATTTATTGTATTTAGAATATGGATAGTTCTCATTAAAGAGAAATATACGACTCCACTATGCTAAAAATAAAATAAAACGGAAGGCGTACTTTGGTA
>JAAXZZ010000015.1 GCA_012719655.1 Gammaproteobacteria bacterium
AGAATACAGCGGCCAATCAAAAGCGTCAGTTTGGTGACAATAACGATGGCATGAGCTTTTTTCCAGTGGATCAACAGACCGCTATTTTAGCCGTCAACAATGAGTACACTAACTATGAGCTAATGTTTGAGCATCAGGGTAAAAATATGACCGCTGCCGATGTGGATTATGCTCAAGCAGCGCATGGCGTATCTATTATTACCTTAACCAAGCAGGCGCAAGGTTGGCGCTTTGATAAAAATGGACGTTTTAATCGTCGCATTGATGCCAACACAGCGATGCGTATCAGCGGCCCCGCGCAAGGGCATGCTTTACTGCAGACGAACGCTGACCCAAAGGGTGAAGTGGCCTTAGGTACTTTTAATAACTGCGCTAACGGTATGACCCCTTGGGGCACCTATTTAACCTGTGAGGAAAACTTCAATGGTTATTTTGGTAGTGATGCACAGGTTGATTTGAGCCCTGAGTTTTCACGTTACGGCATTGCCGCAGAGGATGCGGGCTATAGCTGGTATAAGTTTGATTCACGTTTTGACCTAGCCAAAGAACCTAACGAGCCCAATCGCTTTGGCTGGGTAGTCGAGATTGATCCACACAATCCAAACTCTACACCAGTAAAACGCACTGCCTTAGGGCGCTTTAAGCATGAAAACGCAGAGTTGGTGATTGCTGAAGATGGCCGCGTGGTGGTGTATTTAGGTGATGATGAGCGCGGTGAGCATATTTATCGGTTTGTCAGTCGTAATAAGTACAACCCTGCGGATCAAGCAGCAAATCGTGACCTGTTAGATGATGGCGAATTGTTTGTTGCTAAGTTTAATGAGGATGGCAGTGGCGAGTGGCTCAGCTTAACGCATGGCCAAAACGGTTTAACCGCAGAAAATGGCTTTGCCAGTCAAGCCGATATCCTGATTCATGCGCGCTTGGCGGCGACGCAAGTAGGGGCAACCACCATGGACCGACCAGAGTGGGTAGCTGTGCATCCTCATGAGCCAATGGTGTTTTGCACCTTAACCAATAATAAAAATCGTGGGCTTAAAGATAATCAGCCTGTAGGTGGGCCTAATCCACGTGCGGAAAATTACTATGGACAGATCGTGCGCTGGGTACCAACAGCAGGGCAGCATACAGCTAAAGATTTTCAATGGGATCTCTTTTTAATGGCGGGCAACCCCGATATACACGGAGGAACACCTTATGCAGGCTCTAGTAATATTACTACCGATAATATGTTTAACAGCCCTGATGGTATTGGTTTTGACCAAGCTGGACGTTTGTGGATTCAGTCGGATGGTAATTATTCAAATCAGGATGATTTTGCTGGACAGGGCAATAACCAGATGCTCTGTGCGGATCCAAAAACAGGTGAGGTACGGCGCTTCCTAACCGGTCCTGTAGCTTGTGAGATTACCGGTTTGGCTTTCACTCCAGATCAGAAAACTTTATTTGTCGGTGTGCAGCACCCAGGTGAAGAAGGGGTATCTTCAAATTTTCCATTCGGTGGAAATTCCGTTGCGCGTTCTAGCGTTATGGTGATTACACGGGTAGATGGTGGGGTTATTGGAACTTAGTCATTGAAGGTAGTTGCTTAAGTATGCAAGCACCATAGGACTCTACTGTTTGGGCTGGCTGTCTAAATAAGTTGTACTAAAC
>JAAXZZ010000230.1 GCA_012719655.1 Gammaproteobacteria bacterium
ATTTCTTACAGGTCTTAGATGTTACAAGAAATTGGAGTCCAATTATTTATTCTTTGCCAACGTATAAGGATTTTTCTAATATTACATTAGGGGTATATGACTCAAGTTCTAACCTGAATTATTTGCGTGTTATACCTGTTCGTGTCTCGATAGAAAATGTTGTTGAATATGAGGTGGTTGTTTATGAGCTTGCTAGAGGTAAAGTTACTCCTTATAAGCAAGATGGACGTGATGTGGTTTTTAAGATTTTTAAAACTGAATCAGGTTGGCAGGTTAAGAGTAAGAATGAAGCTGAATATATGATTAAGAATGATAAGGCTGAAAGACCTTATTATATGCCAGTTGGGCTTTGATGGGCTGAATTTTTATGACTGTAATAAGTAGATCTTCGTTGTTTGAAAAGTTGGATTCTTTTTTGTATAGCACTATTGAAGGATCAACCACTTTTTGTAAAATAAGAATGAATCCCTATGTTGAGCTTGTTCATTGGGTTCATCAAATACTACAGAATAGTGCATGTGATTTTTCATGCATAGTTAAGCATTTTGAGATTAACGAATCATCTCTTGCAAGTGATGTTGTTAGTCGGTTAGATAAATTGAGTTCAGGCTACGAAAGTGTGGTTGATTTTTCATCAGATATAGATCTAGCCATTGAGCGCAGCTGGTTGCTTTCTAGCATAAAATATAAAGAAGCTAAGATCCGTAGTGCTCGTTTGCTTGAAGCTATTATGATGGATGAGCAACTGGTCGAGTCATTTTATAGAATTTCTCCAGAGCTTCGTAAAATAAAGCTCTCATATTTGACTGGAAAAAAACTTGAGGATTTGCTGGCGAACTCGAGTGAGAAGACTTCTGTTTCTTTAGATGTTTCATCTTCGGCTGCTGAGGTTTCGTCAAAAGATGAGGCATTAAGTCGCTTTACGGTAGATCTAACACATAAAGCCCGTTCTGGGGAAATTGATCCAGTTGTTGGAAGAGATCATGAGGTTGATCAGATCATTGATGTTCTTCTGCGTAGAAGACAGAACAATCCTCTACTGGCTGGTGAGGCGGGTGTGGGTAAAACAGCTGTCGTTGAAGGCTTTGCCGTGCGTGTGGCTCAGGGGGATGTTCCGCAAGCGCTGCGTGATGTATCGGTGCTGTTGCTGGATATAGGCCTCTTAAAGGCCGGTGCTAGTATGCGGGGTGAGTTTGAGCAAAGATTAAAAAAACTGATTCATGAAGTGCAGCAGTCAGATCATCCTATTATTTTGTTTATTGATGAGATTCATACCTTAGTGGGTGCTGGCGGTGAAGCGGGTACGGGAGATGCTGCTAATTTGCTGAAGCCGGCCTTGGCAAGAGGCAATCTGAAAACTATTGGTGCTACTACTTGGGCTGAGTATAAAAAATATATTGAGAAAGATCCTGCTCTCACGCGCCGTTTTCAGCTGATCAAAGTGCAGGAGCCGTCCGAGCAGGATGCCATCGCTATGTTAAATGCGTTGGTTCCGTCTTTAGAGCAGCATCATGGGGTTGATATCCATTATCACGCGGTAGAGGCCGCAGTTAAGTTATCCAGTAAATATATAGCGGATAGACAACTCCCGGATAAGGCAATCAGCTTGTTGGATACTGCTTGTGCTCGTGTTGCAATAACCCAAACTGCCAGTCCAGCCATCTTGTCCGCTGCGTTAAGGCAGCAGGAAATGCTAGGGGAAGAGCGGGTTTTGCTCGAGCGCGAAGGCAAGCTTGGCGATGATGTTGGGGAGCGTTTAACTGTTGTTTATGATGAGTTGCAAGCTATTGAAACTAGAATTCAACAGTTGAATCAACAGTGGAAGTCAGAGGCAGACGCATTTGCCTCGGTCAGCGTAACGAAAAAGCACCTTCTGGGTGAGGAAAGTACGGATATCAATACTCCTGAGTACCAGAAAAAATATCAGGATACTTTGTTATCGTTGCGTAAATTGCAGTGCGATGAGCCGTTGATTTCAGTGGCAGTTTCTGAAGATGATGTTGCCAGAGTTGTACAGAGCTGGACAGGTGTTCCTGTAGGCCGAATGCTTGAAAGTGAAGTAATGGCAGTGCTTGGCATGGAAGGCCCCTTGATGGCTAGAGTGATTGGCCAAGACCATGCAATTAGTGCACTTAGTCGAAAAATTCAGACTTCTAACGCAGGGTTGGATGATCCTGACAAGCCTATAGGTGTTTTTTTATTGGCTGGCCCCTCAGGTGGTGGTAAAACCGAAACAGCTATTGCCCTTGCTGAGTCTATTTATGGCGGCCAGCAAGCCCTAATTACCATCAATATGAGCGAATTTCAGGAGGCACATACGGTTTCTAGTCTGAAGGGCGCGCCACCTGGCTATGTGGGCTATGGAGAAGGAGGAGTGCTGACAGAGGCGGTCCGGAGAAAACCATACTCGGTAATTTTGCTGGATGAAGTTGAAAAGGCGCATCCCGATGTGCACGAAATCTGTTTCCAGGTCTTTGATAAGGGTTGGATGGAAGATGGTGAGGGACGCAGGATAGATTTTCGCAACACCATTATTTTACTGACTTCTAATGTCGGGAGTGAATTGATCATTAATCAGGTGGCAGAGTCGGGCTCTGCGCTTGACATGGACATATTGTCAGACTTGGTGCGTGAAGAATTATTACAGGTTTTTCCGCCTGCGTTTTTAGGACGTCTGTCTACAATTCCCTATCTGCCTTTATGTAGTGAACGGCTACGGCAGATTACTAAGTTGCAACTGCAACGTGTAGTGGATCGAGCGATGGAAAACCATCGAATAGAGCTGACTTACAGCCCATCGGTAATCGATTTTATTGTTTCTAAATGTACCAATGCTAACTATGGGGGCAGACAAATACATAGCGTACTTGAAAATCTTGTTTTACCAGAACTTGGTATACGTGTTCTTGAGTCGTTAGGTAAAGAACATAAGCTTTCAGCTCTTAAGATTAGAGTCCTTAAAGGTGAGCTTAAGTTTGAGGATGAGATTAAATCATGATGACCCAATTGGAGCGGGAGGATGTTGCCAGAGTTATTAATTATTTCTGGGGGAGGGGGACTGTCACTGCAAGAGCTATTACACCTCGCCTAGCGGATCTTACGTACGATATTTTACTGGAGGCTAACAAATGTTCTTCAGCGTTGGACTTGGTGCCTCGTCCTGTTGGTGGTAAGCCGAGTTTGTCTTACATTATTAAGCAACTGAGCGGTATAGCCAAACGCATTGAGGCGGGGAGGCATGCTTCATATTTGATTTGCAAGACCAGAGTTTCCTCGCTGTATAAGTCTGTTATTTATGAAGCGCTTCTGGAGTAGCTAAGCATGAAGGCAATTATTTTGTTTTTCGTGGTAATGCTGAGTGCTGGTAGCGCTCAGAGCAAAGAGGGCAACCAATTCCTTTCTTTTGCAGGGTTTGCTTTTAGCATTGAGAGTGGATATGAGCATGTTGTAGTCGGCCCTGGTGTGTCTAAAGGTGTAGGATTTTTATATCAGAAGAAGCCTGTAGGCCAGCGAGATAAGGTTTTTTTTACCGATTTAACATTTAATGATGTATATGAAAATGTTGATTATGGTTGTGCAGTGATGGAGCTTTACAGCAGTGTTTTCAATAAAGATCGAAAGCAGGGTTGCAATGCTGAACATGTTTATGCCTTACAGGATGTTTTTGTTAATGAAAGATCGGTTACTAAAGAACGAATGGCCGAGGCGACTGTTTATTATGTAAGTGATGTGTCTGTGTTGGGACAGGCTGTTGCGCACGCAATTATTATTGCAAAGGATGGCAGGGTTATTTTAGTTGAGTCAACAAAGGGAGTGGACGACCTCAAACGTATTTTGCAAGTTGCTCATTAGTATTCATAACTTTAGTGAAAACAACGTCCTGTCACGTTTCATAGTGCAGTAGTCAAGCAGTTTTAGCACAGATATTAAGGATAGCCCATGGCCAAAATGCCATCAGGATCAGTCAAGCCCAACCATTACGGCAGTGCAGGCTCCCATGCCAACACTACAGGCATGATTACCCCGCAAGCAACGATGGGTGATGCAACGGTTGTACCGCCTAAACCACAGCCCGAGACTCAAAGTTGGTGGGGCCGTTGGGGCGATACGATTCACATTGCACTGGATGTGGTTGGCATGATTCCCGTGATTGGGGAGGTAGCTGATGGTGCCAATGCCTTGCTGTATTTGGCAGAAGGGGATCACGTCAATGCGGCCCTGAGTGCTGCGGCCATGCTGCCGATTGGTGGGCAGGCAGCGACTGCCGCTAAAGCTGCTAAAAGAGGCGCAGAAGCGGCAGTGGCTACTGGAAAGGCAGCAAAAACAACCGCAGAAGCAGGTGTTAAAGCAGGCAGGGAGGCGGGTGAAGCTGTCGCCCAGGCGGCCGGAAAAAAGGGTACAAATGGTGGAACAGTTTCTGGCAAAGGAAAGGATGCCAAAGGCAATGGTCAAGCCGATAAAAGCAAGCCTAATTGCGATCTGACCAAGCCCACTGGCAGCAAGCCGGTTAACGCTGTGCAAGGTAGTAAAGTGCTGGCTGGTTCAGAGGATCTGGATTTTTACCTGCCTTCTCCATTGCCTTTTGTTTGGCAGCGTACCTATGTGTCCAGCAATGCCCTGTCAGGCATGCTGGGGCAAGGCTGGATGACGCCTTTGTGCGTACAGCTGGAATCTCTGGACGACGAAACCGTATACACAGACACTGAAGGTCGCCGCTTTTCTTTCCCGGTACTGGCCGTAGGTGAAGAGTTTTATTCCCGCTTTGAGCAGTTGCTGCTCAGGCGCAACTTGCGCCATGAATACGAACTGATTGATGCGGCCGGGCTGCACTATGTATTTGCCCGCCCCTTTGATCGGGTTGAACACAGCTTTGCGCTGAATCGTCGTCAATATACCCCGCAGGCTACGCAGCGGGTTGGCAGTCCCGAGGATGGCCGGCTGCTTTACCTCAATGGCTTTTTTGACCGTAGCCACAACTGTTGGGCCATCCGCCGTACGGATGATGGCCTGGCCACTGAGGTGATTGGCAGCAGCGCCATCGGCCTGAAGCTGGATTACTTGCATCTGGAAGGCATTGGCCCGCGCCTGGCCGGAGTCAAGCGTTTTTGGGGTGATCCGGCGCAGCCTGAGCAGTTGTTGCCTTTGGTTGAATACCGTTATAGCCCCGCAGGCGATCTGATCGAGGTGCTGGACGACAACGCCCAGTCGTGCCGCCGTTTTGTCTGGCGTAACCACATGATGGTGGAGCACAGCCAGCCGGGTGGAGTGGTGGCGCGCTATGAATGGAATCTGCATCAGCCATCCGGCAAGGTGCTGCGCAGTTACCTGTCCACGGGTGAAGAGTGGACGTTTGCGTACCAGCAAAATCGCACTCAAGTCACCAATCAGGAAGGCCATGTCCAATGGTTCGAGTTTGATGACGAGCAAGAGCTGACCGGACTGATTGATCCACTGGGCGGTGTGCGGCGATTTGATTTGGACTATTTTGGCCATGTGCGACGGGACCTTCAGCCCGGTGGCGTCAGCACCCAATATGATTATGACGAACGCGGCCAGATCACCCGTGTCACCCATGCTGATGGCCACAGCCTGCAACTGAGCTGGTGCTCGCGCTGGCATGAGCTGCTCAGTATTACCGATGAGCTGGGCCGGGTGACTCGCTATGCCTATGACGAACAGGGCCGTTTGACCAAAATCACCCACGCGGATGGGAATCAGACTCGTCTGGAGCGCAACGCGCAGGGACTGGTCACCCGTATGGTGGATGCGCTGGGCAAAACCCGCACCTATGAATACAACGCCCAAGGCCTGCTGACCCAGCAAACCGACTGCTCGGGCCATGCCACCCAGTGGCACCATGATCACTGGGGGAATATAACCCAGATGAAAGATGCCCAAGGCCAGATTACGCGCTTTGATTATCAGCGTATCAACCGCGCTTCACGCCTGACGCAAGTGCAGTGGCCTGACGGCAGCCGCGAGCGTTTTGCTTACGATAATCTCGGGCGGTTAGTCGGACATCAGGATGCACTGGAACGGGTGACCCGTTATCAACTGGATGCCAGCGGCTTGCCGCTGGAGCAGGAAAATGCCCTGGGCGACCGGGTGCGCTACCAGTACGACAGCCAAGGGCGGTTGATCGAGCTGCAAAATGAAAACCGCGCTCGCTACCACTTCAGCTGGGATGCACTGGGCCGTCTGGTGGCCGAACAGGGCTTTGATGGCCGCCGTCAGCACTACCGCTATGACGCGGCAGGGTATCTGGTTGAGGCGCTGGATGGTGTGGGCAGCGAAGAACGCAGCGCAAACACACCAGAGACACACACCCAGCCGATCCGCACCCGCTTCCAGCGTGATGTGCTGGGACGACTGCTGGGCAAATACAGCATCAAAAGCCAGCCCGGCCAGCGGCCATTGATACAGCGTGACCGTTATCAATACGATGCGGCTGGCCAGCTAATTACCGCCCGTAACGCCCATGCCCGGGTGGTGTTGCACCATGATGCCATGGGTAATTTGCTGGAAGAGCAGCTGTATCAGCGCGGCCGTGGCCTGAGCCAGCTGCGCCATGAATACGACGAACTAGGCAACCGCCTGCGCACTCATCTGCCCGATGGCCGCCAACTGGATACCTTGCGCTACGGTTCGGGCCACGTATTTGCCATGGAACTGGATGGAGCCAGCCTGTGCGATATGGAGCGCGACAGCCTGCACCGGGAAATCAGCCGCAGTCAGGGCGCATTACGCAGCCGCTATCAGTGGGATGCGATGGGGCGCTTGCTGGCCAGCCGTACCGAACGGCAACAGCAAAGCCTGGTAGGTGAACCATCCAGTCAGGGCCAACAGATTGCTCGCAGCTATCAATACGATGCCGCCGGTCAACTCACCGCCATCAGCGACACCCGCAAAGGCCTGACCCGTTACGGCTACGACGAACTGGGCCGTTTGCTCAGTGCCGCGCATCCGTTTGCCGTGAACGAAGTGTTTGCCTTTGACCCGGCGCACAATCTGATTAGCCAGCAACAAGCAGAGCACAACCAGAAAAAGCGCCAGACAGGCAACCGCTGGAGCGAAGAAGAATGGCAAGCCTACGTCAAAGCCAACGCCCACCGCGCGGATTTTGATCCCTGGTTGACACCCGAACAGGGCGAAAACGACCCACGTTTCTGGGGGGAAGCCCGCCCGAACCGGCTGAGCACCTGGCAGGATCACCGCTATCAGTACGATGACTTTGGCAACTGCACTGAAAAAATCAGCGGCAGTGCCAACAACTCAACCCAGCAAAGCTATGAATGGGATGCCGAGCACCGGTTAAGCAAAGTATGGATTGAACGCACTCACAACGGCAAAACAACCCGTGAAGGCTGGGGTTATGACTATGATCCCTTTGGCCGACGATTGGCGAAATATCCGCTAGATGCAGAGGCAAACAAGGCTCGCGATACCGACGAAAAAGCAAAAGCCCTCAACCAATCTCGCCCGTGGAAAAGCCCACAAGCCACATACTACGGCTGGGACGGCCATCAGCTCATCAGCGAACAAACGGGCAACCAGTATCAGCTGTATATCTACGAGCCCGACAGCTTTGTCCCGCTGGCACTAGTCAGCAGTGAAATCAACGCCAAAAACCAGCCGACTGATGAACTGGTCGAAGCACTGAAAGACTCCCCGCTGCAATGGCAACAGCTGCAACATCAGTACCCCGAACACTGGGTGCAGGTGCTGAACCAGCAACAGAAATACCGCCAAAAGGCCGGTGTTGTCTAACTCAAACCCAAGATAAAAACGCCCGAAAACCAGCAGATTTACTACTACCAC
>JAAXZZ010000231.1 GCA_012719655.1 Gammaproteobacteria bacterium
CTTCAGTGTCTTGTCTGAATAACTGTGGGCGATGTTTAAACTTAGGCTAACCGCTTGATTTATCAGCGCATGCAGATGATAATCATTGCTATTAATAAGCCGTCCCGATTAAGGAATCCATATTCATGCGAGCAACAACTTTGCGCTCACTGCTTTTCTGTTGTGCAGTGGTGAGTCCAGTCGTCAGTGCAGCAACGCTGGAACAGGCGTTAAGTGAAAGCGAAAAACTCAGTCAAAACGCGCAAAGCTCGCAAAAACGAATCGAGCGTTTGGATGATGCCAGCCAAGCGATGCTGGAAGAGTACCGCAGCACTGTGCTCAAAGCTAAGGCCC
This sequence comes from Gammaproteobacteria bacterium, assembly GCA_012719655.1. Taxonomy (GTDB): domain Bacteria; phylum Pseudomonadota; class Gammaproteobacteria; order Pseudomonadales; family Pseudomonadaceae; genus Denitrificimonas. The sequence goes on from JAAXZZ010000231.1 coordinate 334, forward strand.
TGGAAGGCTATAACCAGCAAGTCAGTGAGCTGATCGCAGCGCAGCATCAAGAGCTTCAGAGCTATCAAGAGCAACTGGATGACTTGCAAGAAACAGAAGCGGCTGTGATGCCGCAAATGCGCCGTATGGTGGAAGTGTTGGCTGAGTTTATTGCCGCTGACGTGCCGTTTTTACCTTTAGAACGCGCCGATCGCTTAGCAGCGCTGCAAGAGCTGATGCCGCGCGCTGATGTCAGCATGGCAGAAAAATACCGCCGCATTCTCGAAGCCTACCAAATTGAAAGTGACTACGGTTACACCCTAGAAGCGTGGCGCGGTGAGCTGGGCGAGGGCAGTGAGCAACGCAGTGTCGAGTTTTTGCGCTTAGGTCGCGTCATGCTCTATTACCAAACGCCCAATGGTCAAGAAAGCGGTTATTGGAATGCGCAAACGCAAAGCTGGCAAGTACTCGATAGCGCTGTGCGTCGCCCTTTGCAAAAAGCCATTGCCATTGCCCGCCAACAAAAATCAGCTGACTGGTTAGAACTGCCGATTAAGACCTTAGCACTGGAGGTGCAGCCATGAAGCGCGTGTTATGGATCGCCAGCGGCCTGCTGCTCAGTGTGTCAGTACAAGCCAATGTCTTAAGCCCAGATCAGTTGCTTGAACGTATTCGCAGTGAGAAAAACACTGAAGAGCAATTGATGCAAGAGCGTGAGCAGCATTTTTTACAGTCACGCAATCAGCAAGCCCAGCTCTTAGCGCAAGCGAAAAAAGCCTTGGCTGAGCAAGAGTCACGCGCCGCCGCATTAAAATCCACTTTCACCGCCAATGAGCAAGAACTGGCCAGTCAAGAGCAGTTGCTAAAGCAACAAGTCGGTGATTTGGCTGAGCTGTTTGCCGTGGTACGCCAAAGCGCAGGTGATTTGGCTGGACAGTGGCGCAGTAGCTTATTAAATGTGCAGTTCCCACAGCGCATCGAGCAACTTGAACGTTTAGCCAAAGGCCGTGTGTTGCCCAATGCAGCACAGGTTGAGAGCTTTTGGCTGACAGTGCTAGAAGATATGACGGCAACCGGACGCATTGAGCGCATTGCCGCACCGGTGATCGACGTCGATGGTCAGCGCAAAAGCCAAGATGTCGTACGTGTCGGCCCTTTCTCGGCGTATAGCGAACAGGCGTTTTTAACCTTCAGTGAAGGTGATAACGCCTATCGCGCTTTACCTAAGCAGCCGTCAGGGCTGAGCCAAGTAAAAAACTGGATGGCTAGCAGCGATGCCGTTGGCGTGATTGCGGTCGATCCGACCCGAGGCTCGCTGATTGAACAATTGCAACGTCACCCTTCGCTGCTTGACCGTTTAAAGCAGGGCGGCTTAGTGGGTTGGGTGATTGTGGCGCTGGGGTTGTTTGGTTTCGCGCTGGCGGCGTGGCGTATGCTGGGTTTGATGCGGGTGATTACCAGCATTCGCGAGCAAATGCGCAACTTGTCCGCGCCTAACAGCAATAACCCGTTAGGCCGCGTGCTCAGCGTGTTAGGTCCAAACCCGCAATTGTCGGATTTAGAAACCCTTGAGCTCAAGCTTGATGAAGCGGTGATGCTCGAAGTGCCACAGTTAGAGAAAGGCCAAGGCCTGCTTAAACTGCTGGCGGCAGTTGCGCCTTTATTGGGTTTATTAGGTACCGTGACGGGGATGATTATTACCTTCCAAGCCATTACGCAAAGTGGCGGCGGTGATTCACGTCTGATGGCCGATGGTATTTCCCAAGCCTTAGTCACCACCGTCGAGGGCTTAGTGGTAGCCATTCCATTGCTGTTTTTGCACAGCGTGCTCAGTGCGCGCAGCAAAATGGTGGTGCAGTTGTTAGAACAGCAGTGTGTCGGTTTATTAGCGCTGCATATGTCAGGAAACAAGCGCAGTGAGTAACGGGCAAAGCACCTGGTTTTGGTTGGTTGATAGCAGCCACGCCTTACTCGACTTGATGAGTGCGGGTGGCCTTGTCATGTGGCTGCTGGCGGCCTTGTGCGTGCTGTTTTGGACCTTAGTGCTTGAGCGGCTCTGGTACACCAAATGCCAATTCCCCCAGTGGGCGAAAGAGCGTCGTACCGCTTGGCAGCAGCTCTGTGCCGAAGCCGGACACAGCAGCCGTTGGCAACATGCCGTGCGTGCCGCTTGGTTGGCACAAGCGCGCGAGCAGCTCATTACTCCACTGTCGGTGACGCGCACTTTGGTGGCGATGTTTCCTTTATTGGGTTTGCTTGGCACTGTGACCGGCATGGTCGCGGTGTTTGAAGTACTGGCTGTCAGTGGTAGCGGTAATCCGCGCGCCATGGCTGGCGGTGTGTGGCAGGCAACCTTGCCGACCTTAGCCGGCATGGTGTTGGCCATTGGTGGTTTATTTAGTTTGGCCCGTTTAGAGCGTAATGCTCGACGTGCCTTGGGCCGACTGGCCGATCAATTGCGACACGAATAAGGACTAAATGATGAGAATGCGTCGCTACAGTCAACAAGCGGAAGAAGAACCCGGTATTGATTTAACACCGATGCTGGATGTGGTGTTTATCATGCTGATCTTCTTCATTGTTACCAGCTCATTTATTAAAGAGTCCGGTATTGAAGTCAATCGCCCGCAAGCCGATAGCGCCAGCTCACAAGATAAAGGCAATATTTTAATTGCCGTGACCGCCGATGGCCAAGTCTGGCTGGATAAGCAAGTGGTGGATGTACGCAGTGTGCGCGCCCATGTTGAGCGCATGCGCCAAGAACAACCAGAAGGCGTCGTGGTGGTACAGGCCGATCAAGATGCGCGCACCGGTTTGGTGGTGCAAGTGATGGATCAGGCGCGCTTGGCTGGTGTCGATGATGTGGTCTTGGCTGCTTCTACGGAGTCGCGTTAATGCGTTGGTTGTGGTCTTTTTTAGCAGCGTTGGCGATTGTTTTGGGCAGCTTTATCTTGATGTTGGTGATGATCTTTCCACCCAAAAGCAAAGTAGAGGAGCCCGCCTTACAAATCGGCCGCTTTATGCCCAAATTGCAGCAAGATTCCAGCGATCCCAGTCGCTCGCGTCAGCAGATGCCAGAACAGCCTGTTGAGCCACAACTTGAGACTCCACCAGCACAGCAAGCGCCCCAGCCACCACGCACGCCAGCAATGGCCGCTTTAGATTTAGCCGTGCCGTTGCTTTCGAGCAATATCAGCATCCAAGCCGCCGCGGCGCCAAGCTTGCAAGGGTTGACCGCACAAGCCGTGGCGCCCGCAGCTCCGGCAGCGCCGGCGGCCAGTGCAGCCGCAAGCGCGCCGAGCAATGATGCTGAAGTGATTCCGCTCAATGAGGTGTTACCGGTTTATCCCGACAGTGCGCGGCGACGCGGCATCGAAGGCTACGTCAAACTGGCCTTTACGATTACCGCAGAGGGCAAGGTAGAGAATGTGCGCGTGATTGAGTCGTCACCGGCCAATGTCTTTGACCGTGAAGCACGTAAAGCTGCAGTGCGTTGGCGTTTTGCACCGCGTACAGAAGAGGGTCGCTCTGTGGCCCGTGAAGCGGTAAAAACTTTGCAATTTCGTCTCGAAAAAAGAGGCCGCTAAGATGCGTCGATTAATGTTAGCGGTATGGGTTTTGACGCTGTCGGCACACAGCAACGCGGCTGCAGCACAAAGCATTGCTCCTGATGTATTTCGTGCCCTGCAAATGGCCCAAACCGCGCAGCAAGCGGGGAAGTACACAGAAGCAGAGCAGGCCTTAAACGCAGTAAAAACCAAGCCAGACAGCTTAGAACAGGCACTCGTGTGGCGCAGCCAAGGCTACTTAGTCTGGGCGCAAGGGCATAACAAACACGCCATTACTCTGCTGGATAAGGCCTTGCGCAGCAATCAGCTCAGCGCCGAGCAAGTCGCCGAAGACCGCTTGAACTTAGCCAAGCTGAGTTTCTCGCTGAAAAACTACCAGCCAGCGCTGCAGTACTTAGAAGGCGTCGCGGCAACGGATGAGGTTTTAGAAATACGCATTCAGTCTTGGCAGGGTTTAGGCCGTTTAGATAAAGCCTTACCTGTGGCTGAGCAGTATTTAAAAAGTAAAACAACCATCAGTGATAACTGGCTGCAATTTATGGTCGCCGCCAATGCTGAGTTAAAACGCTATGCCCAGGCTGAGCAGTGGCAAAAGCAACTCTTGCAACGTAGTCCTGATCAGCTCAAGGCGTGGAAACAACTGGCCGCGTTACAGCAAATGGCCGGTCAGCATGCCAAGGCTTTAGCAACACTGCGCACCGCGTACAGCAAGGGCATTAGCTTCAAGTCGTCTGATCTTGATAGCCTAATTAACCTGGCCTCGGCCTCTGAGCAGCCTTGGCAAGCGGCGCGTTTGTTAGAAGGCATGCTGCAGCACGGCCTGTTAACGCGCAACGCTAGCAGCCAAGAACGTCTTGCCCAGTTGCATTGGCAAGCACGTGATTATCCCCGTGCCGCGGCGCAGTATGCGCAGCTCGCCAAGCAAACCGGCAAAGGGCAACATTGGTTGAGTCTTGCGCAATTAGAAATCCAACAAGGCCGTTGGGATGCCGGATTACAAGCGCTAACGGCGGCCGAACAAGCCGGAGCCAATCCACAGCAAGTCCGCGCCTGGCGCGATTGGGCACAAAACCAACCCTAGCCTCTCTACTAGGAGCGCGGGCCGCCGGCCCGCAAAAGCCCGCAACCACTCATGGCCCACAAACACCACACCAAGCCACCAACGGCGCGTGCAAACACCATCCCAAACCACCAACGGCGCGTGCAAACACCATCCCAAACCACCAGCGGGCTCGCAAATATCACTCCAAGCCACCAGCGGGCCCGCGGCCCGCGCTCCCAAACTCGCC
>JAAXZZ010000232.1 GCA_012719655.1 Gammaproteobacteria bacterium
TATCATTATTATTGCACTAAAAGGCTGTTACGCTAGGTATCAGCCAGAGTCTAAGGTGGCAGAACAATCATTAGCCGTGGTGAGCTGAGGGGGCGATTAATAAGCCATCCATACGCCTTTGTTTTGTTTTTCGCAGGCAGGTTTTAGATACTTAGCATCTGATTCGATACCGTAATAATGAATGTCTTGTTGGTAAGGCACGCCCACAGATTGTGCGTTTCTGCAGACACCGAATGCACCTATGGGGCATTGCTCAACAAAAGTGACAGTGGTTTTTTGACCTTTTAATTGAGGTTGGCAGAAGCCTGTCTTAAATAACTGCTCAGGAATACTGCGATTTTGCTGACAGATTTTTATTTGTATGCGTTCGTCGGCAGATTCAATAATGCAGGCCTGCGCAAAAATATTTTGACTGATCAGTAAGAGCAACAGGGCATAACACGCGCGCATCAAAAACTCCAAAAAAGGTGTAAGCAGGCTGTCATCTTAACCAAGCGTTGAGCTGGCGTGAAGTGTTACCCCTGTTTAATACATTTTTGCTAAGGTGGCGCATTGTTTTTGCATTTTCCGAGTGAGTTTTGCCCTATGTTGCAGCATATTCCTACCCATGTGATTTCAGGCACTTTGGGCGCCGGTAAAACCAGTGTTTTGCGCAGTTTGCTAGCGCAGCGTCCAGAGCATGAACGCTGGGCCGTATTAATTAATGAGTTTGGTGAGATTGGCCTCGATAGTGCGTTACTCAATGGCGAGCAAGAAGGCGTCAGTTTTACTGAAGTGGCGGGTGGTTGTGTCTGCTGCGTCAATGGCGTGCCGTTTCAAGTGGCTTTGGTGCAACTGCTGCGCAAGGCTAAGCCTGATCGTTTGTTTATTGAACCATCAGGGTTGGGGCATCCATTGCAGTTAGTTGAGCAGTTACGCGATGTGCCATGGCTGGATGTGTTGGCGGTACAGCCGCTAGTGTTGGTGCTGGATGGCCAGAAAGTTGTCAGCGATAGCGCATTGGCTTCCATTGAGCCCGCTTTGTTGGCGCAAACCGGTTTATTGCTGGTGAATAAATGCGATGGCATGACTGCTGAGCAAGAGCAGCGCTGGCAGCAAGCCGTTGCGCCACTGCCAGTGCTTTGTACGCGTCAAGGTCAGCTTGCTTACCAGATGCTGCCAGGTCATCAACAGCAGGCAGGACAGGCGGCGACGGATAGGTTTGCAGCAAGCACAAGTCGTGTTTCTGCGGCTGTACTTTGGCGTGATCCGCAGCAACCGATCTGTTCAGTTAATGCGCAAACTGATGGTTGGAGCATTGGTTGGCGCTGGCATCCTTCGCAACAGTTTGAGTTGATGCGGGTACAAATGTGGTTGCTGCAGATGCCTTGGCGGCACGCTAAATGCGTGTTGCATACCAATGCCGGTTGGTTATCGGCTAATGCCTTGGATGGACAAAGTCTCCATTGGCAAAACAGTGAGTGGCGCAAAGACTCGCGCTTGGAGTTGATTTTTACTGAGGCGCAAGATCAACAGCGTCTCAGCGCTGAGCTAGCCGCTTGCCGTGTGATCTTGTAATTTACTCTGAAAATAATTAGGAACAACGCTCGTATGAACTTACAGCCATGGGCATATACCACCTCAGTACAGATCACCTTACGCGGCTGGCAGAGCATACCTTCAGGTAAGCCCGTTTTGCATTTTTTGCATGGTAATGGTCTCTGTGGACGTGTGTATGAGCCAATGCTAGAGCGCTTAAGTACGGATTTTGATTTATGGCTGTGTGATATTCAAGGGCATGGCGACAGTGATGCCGGCGCGCGTTTTCTGGGCTGGAATCGTAATGCTGAGTTGGCTGTGGAGGCCTTTCAAGCGCAGCGCAGCCAATTTGGCAATGCCCCGGTGTATGCCGTAGGGCATAGCTTTGGCGGCGTCTTAACCTGTTTAATTATGGCGCAGCAGCCGTCGTTGTTTAAGTCAGCGGTACTGCTGGATCCGGTGATTTTTACCCCAGCGTTACAGGTCTTTATCAAAACCACTGAGCGTCTACGTTTTAACGGTTTCAATACACTGGCAAAGAAAACCGCCGTGCGTCGCATGCACTGGCCTGATCGACAGTCTGCTTATGCCAGCTTAACTGGCCGTGGTGTTTTTAAAAGCTGGACGGCAGAAGCGCTGACCGCTTTTGTTGATCATGCCCTGCGCATCGGCGATCAAGACGGCGTGCAGTTAAAATGCTCGCCGCAGTTGGAAGCGACTATTTTCAGTTCCGCGCCCAATGCATTGTGGCGTTCTTTGCGCCAGGTGCAAGCGCCAGTATTGATGATGTATGGCGCGGACACTTTTCCTTTTGTGATTAAGTCAGCTGCGCTGTGGCGCAAGAGTAATAGCAATCTGCAGACTGAACAGGTGCAGGGCGGGCATTGCTTTATGCAACAACATCCAGCATCAGCTGCAGCGAGGGTGCGAGCGTTCTTATTGACTCAGGATTGATTAAATTTCGCAACTAAATTACGTAAAGCTTGTTCAGCTTCGAGCACGCGCTGTACCGCCAGTTGCGCTTTGTCTGGGCTGAGCCCTAAGCGCTCATACAATGCATCAGGAATAATAGGGTTTGCGATTCGCCCCATGTTGTTTTGTGCTAATAATAGCTGTGCCAAACAGGTCAGATTTGCATAGGTCGCGTGTTGGCCTGCATACATAGGATCGTCTTGATAGCGCAATGCATAGACAACTTCGTCAGGAATATTCCAGCATTGCATCAGCCATGCGCCCATCTGTTCACGGGTAATACCCAGTAAGTGATGCTCGATAATGCTATGGCTTAAATGTGTATTGGCCTCAATTGAGCGACAGACTAAGGAGAAGTGAGGCGGAAAGACGTGGGCCAATAGCGCAAAACCAAAGTTATGCAGTAAGCCAGCCAGATAGGCTAAACCACTTTCAGGTTTTTTCTCAGCCGGCATGAAGCGCACTAAACCTTCGATAAGTGCCGCGGTATAAATCGCTTGTTGCCAATAAGGCGTGCAAGAATGCGGTTGATCTTTTGGTAAGGCTAATTTTTTCCCCAATGATAGGCCTAGCGCTAAGTTAATCACTAAATCAAAGCCTAAAACGCGGATGATGGCATCTTCAACTGAGCGTATTTTACCGGGTGCAGCATAATACGGAGAGGACGCCCAACTGATCACTTGTGCAGCCAGTGGTGGATCGGTTTCTACGATAGCCGCTAACTCATCAACGTCGGCGAGTGGATCAGTACGTAAACGTAAGACTCTTTTGGCGGTGCTGCTTAGCAGTGGTATCTCTAAAGTCTCTTCAAGACGTTTATGAATGCGACGTTTAGTCAGTGCAATCACAGCCTCTTCAATACCTTGCGCGTCTGCTGCAGCTGGACTGTGGTTAGGGTGCTGTGCAGTGATTGCTTGACTGCATTCAATCGTTTCTGCTGTAGCGAAGAGTGTGCGCAGTGCGCCAGGTGACAAACCAATAAGTAGATCGGCAACACCTGATTCGATGTACGTTATGTTGTTTGCTAGCAGTTCACTTGCATACAGGCAGGGCAGAGCAAAAAGACTAGGGATGGCGGGCAATGCCTCTAAACTGTAAGGCATTAAGCA
>JAAXZZ010000233.1 GCA_012719655.1 Gammaproteobacteria bacterium
GCATGGCCTGCTTCTACAGGAGCTTGGCTAAGACTCACCGCGGCCGAGATCGCAGGCATGGCCTGCTCCTACAGGAGCTTGGCTAAGATTCAACGCAGCCAAGATCGCAGGCATGGCCTGCTTCTACAGGAGCTTGGCTAAGACTCACCGCAGCCGAGATCGCAGGCATGGCCTGCTTCTACAGGAGCTTGGCTAAGACTCACCGCAGCCAAGATCGCAGGCATGGCCTGCTCCTACAGGAGCTTAGCTAAGATTCACCGCGGTCAAGATCGCAGGCGTGGCCTGCTCCTACAAGAGCTTAGCTAAGTTCACCGCGGCCGAGATCGCGGGCGGGTTGACACTGTGCTTAGTTCTTTTGATCAATGCGCAGCGGGTGTTTAACGCCCTCTTCTGTGGCATCAATGATAATCGCCTCGCTTGACCACTGTGCTTGCATCGCATCGCCACTGCTGGAAACGCTGGCTTGCAGTTTTACCCGGCCAATGCTGGACAGCTTTAACTGTGGCAGCAAGGAGTCTTCATCCGTCAGCGCAATGCTGGCTGGCAGATCAGCCACGGTGAGGCGTTTGGCTGCGAGCGGCATGGGCGGGCCACTTTCAGCGCGGGCAAAAACAAATACAGTATCAGTGGCCGCTGCCTGCTTGAGCACTTCATCGCTAATGGTGACATCAACCAGCAGTTTGTAATCACTGACTGTCGCCGGTGTAGGCTCAGCAGTCGCTGTATCCTGGGTGGCATTGGCCTCAGCGCTGGCCTGTGGCGTTTCAGCTAAACTGCTACGCGCACGTTCAATACCGGTCTGAATCGCTTGATAGGATGGGTCTTGTGGGTCAAGTGATTTAGACAACTGTGTCCAGGCATCAATCGCATCTTGGAAACGCTTATCTTCAAAGGCGGCAATACCCAGCAAACCTAAGCTGGTTGCTTCATTGGGGTCTTTACTTAATGCTTCGTCAAGCAAACTTTGCAGTTCAGCCGTCCATTTATTGCCATTGGCAAAGTACAACGCCTGTGCCCACTGCCCGAGTAAATCAGGCTGACGGCCAACCAACTCAATGGTTTTCTCATAAGCATGCGCCGCTTCTTTAGGACGCTGCTCAGACATGTAAGTACGGCCTAAGAAGTACCACGCATCAACTGATTCTGGCTGCAAACGCACAGTGTCTTCTAGACGCTTGATCATTTCTTCAACGGTTTTTGGCTGCTCGGCAAGACTCAGGGTTAATTCAACTTTTTCGCTGGCGCCCCAATGCAAATACAAGCCTAAACCGGCAATGGGCACTAACAGGGCGGCAATTAAAGGCAATGCATTACCAAGGTTAACGCTCTGCTTAGGACGACCGACATCCGTATCGTCAAGCAACTCGCGGTCGGCTTCAAGACGCCCTTCTTTAAGTTGTTCTGCCGACAACGCGCCACTGGCATGCTGCGCTTCAAGTTCAGCAATGTGCTCTTCATACAAAGCAATATTGAGTGCTGTGCGATCTTCTTCAGCTTGATGTTTACGACCGCGCAGTACTGGCCAGAGTAATAACATCAACGCAGCAAGCAATAGTAGCGCGGCGTAAATCCAAAACTGTGTCATAACGATGGGATATCCTACTTATCGTGCTTAAGAATGTCTGACAAGCGAGCTTTTTCATCGCTAGACAGCTGCTGCTCATGCTGTTCTGTCACTGTTGAACGGCGGCGGCGAATCACAATGACCGCGACCATGGCAAAACCAAACACTAAGAAGGCAGCAGGGCCGTACCAGAGAATCAGCGTACTTTTGTTAACTGGGGGTTTGTAGCGCACAAAATCACCGTAGCGATCAACCAGAAACTCAACAATTTGCTCGTTGCTTTGACCTTCTTCGAGTTTCTTAAAGATCTCATCGCGCATGTCCATGGCAATCGGCGCATCAGAATCAGCAATATTTTGATTCTGACATTTTGGACAACGCAGCTCTTCCACTAAGGTTCGGTAACGCTCGCGCTGCGCTTGAGAGGAAAATTCATAGGTATCAATCGATGCCTGCGCCATACCCAAGCATGCTAAGGTTAAACCGAGAACATAAATAAAGCGCTTCATTCGTCAACTAACTCCTGATAAATCGGCGCTAATTTTTCACGCCATACTCGCTTATCCACGACACCAACAAACTTGTGGCGAACAATGCCTTTTTTATCAATCAAAAAAGTTTCCGGCGCGCCGTAGACACCCAAATTCAAACCAAGGGTGCCTTTCGGATCGCTGATGTTGAGCTGGTAAGGGTTTAAAAAATCCTTGAGCCAGCGCTGTGCATCAGCGTTGTTGTCTTTGTAGTTGACGCCGTGAATCACCACGCCCTGCTTGGCTAAGTCATTGAGCACTGGGTGCTCAACTTTGCAAGAGACGCACCAGGTTGCCCACACGTTGACTAAGGCCGCACGGCCTAATAAGTCCTCGCGGGTAATCACTGCATCAGCATCATCAACTGAATGCGTAGAAAACTCTGGGAAAGGCTTACCGATCAAGGCTGAAGGTAATTCACTTGGATCATTGTTGATACCAAACAGCGCCATCGCAGCAAATAATGCCACCCCTAGCAGTACGCCAAATACGGCAATTAAACGTCCTCTAGACATGTGCGCTCTGCCCTTTTTCAGTCAAGTTCAGCGTGTCTTTCACTTTTTTGGTGACCTTCACGCGGTAACGGCGATCCATTGCGGACAGGAATCCGCCCAGACCGGTCAATAACGCGCCGAGCCAAATCCAGCGCACAAACGGCTTGATGTGAACACGTATGGCCCAGGCGCCATTTTCCAGCGGCTCGCCCATCGCGACATATAAGTCGCGCGTAAAGCCGGCATCAATACCCGCCTCAGTCATGGGCATTTGCTGCACAACATAGAGGCGTTTTTCTGGGTGCAAGAGTGCGATTTCACGCTCACCGGCAAAGACGCGAACAGTGCCTTTATCGGAAATAAAGTTAGGCCCTTCGTAATGCTGCGCTCCTTCAAAGACAAAGCGGTAACCGCCCATCTCTAGAGAATCACCCGGTGCCATCTTCAAGTCGCGCTCATCACTGTATTGACTGGATAACACCACGCCAACAGCCATCAACACCATACCGAGGTGTCCCAACTGCATGCCCCAATAGCTGCGAGTCAATGTACGCATGCCTTTGAACAAGCCTTTGTGTCGGGTTTTATCGAGAATATCGCGCACGCCCGCGAGCAACACCCAAGCACACAGAAAGAATAAAGCGAGTACTGCCGCATTAAAATCACGGTACAGCAGACTGCCGGCTACGCTTAATACCGCACTGACAAGCAGCACAGGACCAAGCATTTTAATCAACCACTGGCCGGGGGTATTCTTCCAGCGTGTGATAATCCCGACACCCATTGCCAACATTAAAATCGCCATTAAAGGCACAAACAGCGCATTAAAGTACGGCGGGCCAACCGACAGCTTAGCGCCGGTTAAGGAGTCAAGAATCAGCGGATACAAGGTGCCCAACAGCACCATCGCGGTTGATACAACCAAAATGATGTTATTGATCAGCAGTAGCGTTTCTTTTGACCAGAAACCAAAGCCCACTTTGCTTTTCACGACCGGTGCGCGCAACACAAACAAGGTTAAGGATGCACCTACAACCACCAGCAAGAACACCAAGATAAACACACCGCGCTCAGGGTCAGCGGCAAAGGCGTGGACGGAGGTCAATACGCCAGAACGGACTAAGAACGTACCCAGCAAGCTTAGCGAGAAGGCGGCAATCGCCAACAGCACGGTCCAATTCTTAAACACACCGCGTTTTTCCGTCACAGCCAATGAGTGGATCAGTGCTGTACCGACGAGCCAAGGCATAAAGGAGGCATTTTCTACTGGGTCCCAGAACCACCAACCGCCC
>JAAXZZ010000234.1 GCA_012719655.1 Gammaproteobacteria bacterium
ATATGATATTGCCTACCTGAAAAGTTCGATGGGTTCCCATGCGTCAAATGTCCCCCGTGGGCAAGGTTCATGCCCATCACGGTATCACCAGGATTTAATAATGCTAGAAAAACTGCAGCATTAGCCTGCGCCCCAGAGTGCGGTTGCACATTGGCATAATCACACTCAAATAACTGCTTCACTCTTTCAATGGCTAAGCTCTCAGCAATATCTACATATTCACAACCGCTGTAATAGCGCTTCCCCGGATAGCCTTCAGCATATTTATTGGTAAAAACAGAACTTTGTACTGCCATCACCAAAGGACTTGCGTAATTCTCAGATGCAATTAACTCAACATGTTCTTGCTGTCGTTTTATCTCATGTTGTTCAGCCATGAATAAGTCATGGTCAAACTGCTCAAGTGTTGTTGATAAATCGTACATAAAGACTCCTTAGCAAGTGGCCAGCAAACGACTAATGCGAAAAACAATATCGTCGACTTGTTCTGCAGTGCAGATCAAAGCTGGCAATAAACCGTATCGTTTGTTTGCGGGTAATAGTAATAAGTAAACGCTGCTCAGTTAGTGCTCGTGAGACCAAGTCAATTGCGGGGTAATTAAGCTCAATACCTACCATTAGACCTATGCCACGAATAGCCAAAACATTTGGGTGGTCTTTTAACTTCTGGCATAAATCCGCTAATAATTGCTGTCCTAATTGGGCCGCTTTCTGCGGGATAAGATCGCGCTGCATAATGTCAATCACTTGGCATGCAATGCGACACCCTAAAGGGTTTCCACCAAAAGTAGACGCATGCGATCCTGCAGCGAAAAGCTGTGCTGCTTTGCCCTGAGCCAAACAAGCACCGATAGGAAAACCATTGCCCAATCCTTTCGCTAGAGTAATCACATCTGGAGTTATGTCCGCATGCTGAAAGCCAAACCATTGGCCTGTACGGCCCATGCCTGTTTGCACTTCATCCATCATCAGCAACCAATCCTGCTTATCGCACAATTGACGTACAGCAGACAGGTAAGTTGGTGACGCACAATGAACCCCTCCCTCCCCTTGCACTGGCTCTAATAACACCGCGACAATGGACTTGTTAGAAACAAGATCTCTCAAGGCTTCTATTTCGTTATAAGGCACACGAATAAAACCTCCCATCAGAGGCTCAAATCCTTGCTGCACGTCTCGGTTATCAGTTGCGGCTAAGGTTGCTAAAGTACGCCCATGAAAACTATTACTCATTCCCACAATCTGTGGGTTAGCAATGTTTCTTACACGAGCATGTAAGCGTGCTATTTTCAAGGCTGCCTCATTCGCTTCAGCACCTGAATTACAAAAAAAAGCGCGCTCCATACCCGCCAAAGAACAGAGCTTTTGCGCTAACTGCTCTTGCCAAGGAATGCCAAACATATTCGATGTGTGCAGTAATAAACTGGCTTGCTGGCTAATGACCGCTGTAATTTCAGGATTCGCATGACCTAAATTTGTTACAGCAACGCCAGCAATAGCATCCAAATACTCTCGCCCCTGCTCATCCCAAAGTCGAGCACCTTCACCCCTAACAAAAGCAACATTTTGACGGGTATAGGTAGGCATTAAATAGCTTTGCTTTGCGTTCATTGTTTTTGCTCCACTGGACATTAAACGGCTATTTATTTACTCTTTGCACGATTGACTGCCATGGTTTTATTTTTATATAGACGATCGAATACTCGCCCATTCAATACGGCATAGGCGATCAGCCCAATTAACAAACCCCAGAAAGCCCCGCCAATTCCCAACAGTTGAATATTAGAAGCCGAAGCCAAAAAAGTGATCAGCGCAGCTTCACGCGTTGTGCCGTCTGACAATGCATTGGTGAGGCTGCCGCCAATCGTACCTAACAGGGCCAGTCCTGCTAGCGTGGTAATAAAGGTGCTGGGTAACGCCATAAACACAGCTGCTAAAGTGACGCCGAATAACCCCACCAAAATATAGAACACACCCGCTGCAATACCTGCGATCCAACGTTTTGAAGGTTCCTCATGCGCCTCTTTACCTGTGCAGATCGCAGCGGTAATGGCGGCAATATTAAAAGCGTGTGAACCAAAAGGAGCCATAAGCAACGAGCCGAGCCCTGTTAGAGCAACAATGGGGTTGGCACTGGTTTTAAAGCCATCGTTGCGCAGCACTAACATGCCTGGCATGTACTGACCGGTTAAAGTAATCAAAAACAACGGCAGCGCGACACTCAACAATGCATGCCATGAGAACGATGGCGTTGTGAATATAGGAACGGCAAACTGCAACTCAACTCCAGAAAAATCTACACGATTTTGAAGAAGTAGAAGTACTAAGCCCAGAGCTAAAATACCAACCACTGCATACCGTGCAGTCACACGTTTAAGGAGTAAATAAGCAACAATTAAGCAAGTTGCCAGAACAGGTTCAAGCGTCATCCCAGAGAACGCATTAATGCCAAACTGCAAGAGAATCCCTGCTAATAAACCCGCGGCAATACTCGACGGAATCAGTCGAATCACTTTTTCAAAATAACCTGAAAGACCAAGGATAAGAAAAGCCAAAGCAGAAATAAGGTAAGCACCAATCGCCTGCTCATAAGGCGTTGAGGCTAAAGCGACAACCAAGAATGCCGCTGCTGGGGTAGACCATGCGGTGATAATGGGTTCGCGATAGCGCCAACTTAATACAATCCCAGTAATCCCAACACCAATTGAAATTGACCAGACCCAAGAAGCGGTTAACTCTCGGCTTAAGCCAGCAATATGAGCGGCTTGGAAAACCAAAATAAAGGTTCCACCGTAATTAACCAAGACAGAAACCAGCCCAGCAATTACTGGGTTCCAGTAATCCGTAAGTTTGTTTTTTTTTACTACTGATGTACTCACAACTCATCCTATTAAACGGCATTTAGCCTTTAAACGTTCAGCATATCCATGCTAAGACGCTCAGAGGGCATCACCATTAAATCGCGCAAATCGCGCGAAGAAGAGTTGTTTTATACGCAGGCTTTGGCATGATGTAACCATCCATTTAATAGACAATAGGCATACCATTTGTTTAAGCACTCACAGCTAGAGTCCGTCAAAGCAGCGCTGTTGCATCCAGCTTATGCAAAGTATCCATTATATTTGCGTATTCAGCGGGCACTACGTCAGTTAATACTGGATGGTGCATTGCCAGCAAGTAATCCCTTACCCGCTTCTCGTGCGTTAGCTCTGTCGCTTAACGTCTCACGTGATACGGTCGAAAATGCCTACAGTTTGTTGCATGCAGAGGGCTATATTGAACGCCAAGTTGGCAGCGGCAGCTTTGTAGCAGAGGTACCGAAACTCCATAAACCTAAGTGCAGAATCGCTTCACAGCCTAAAGAACAGCCAGCCATTCAGTTAAGCAAACGCGGGCGAGGTATGTTCAGCAATAAAGGAGCTATAGAGGCATTAACACCACTCCCTTTTGCTCCAGGCATCCCTGAAACACGCCTGTTTCCACTGTCGCTATGGGAGCGTCTAGGGCGACAAGTGATTCGAGAGTATCAATCTAAAGTGTTACAACACAGCGATCCGCAAGGCACTAAAGAACTGCGGCATGCCATTGCTCACTATGTGAACTTAGAACGTGGCGCTCATGCGACAGCAGAACGTATTTTAATATTAACCAGTTCACAGCAGGCCATCGCCCTATGTGCACAGCTTTTATTAGATGAGGGTGATCATATTCTTACTGAAAACCCTATGTATCAAGGTGCTCGTAAAGCTTTTAAGGCTGCTGGGCTGATCCCTGCGCCTATTCCGGTAGATCAGCACGGCATACGTGTTGACCTATTAAAACAGCACCCCACGCCAGCAAAAGTAGTGTCTTTAACACCCTCGCACCAATACCCTACAGGCGCGACATTATCGCTTGAGCGTCGCTTAGAATTAATTGAGTGGGCTGAACACAATCAAGCTTGGATCATTGAAGATGATTATGACAGTGAGTTTCATTACGCGGGAAAACCAACCGCTTGCGTGCAAGGTTTAGACCCTTACCAGCGCACCATCTATATCGGCACCTTTACCAAGTCTGTCTTTCCTAGTGTGCGCATTGGCTACATGATTTTACCAACACAACTCGTCTCTCCGATGACCACTGCACGAACATTGCAAGATGGGCATACGGCGGCAATTTCCCAGCTAACTCTAGCTCGTTTTATTGAAAATGGTCACTTCGGAGCCTATATTCGGCAAATGCGTCAAGTTTATGCCAAACGCTTAATAACACTTGAACAGCTCGTGCGTGCGCACCTTAAAGATTTTCTTGAACCACTACCACCTTTAGGTGGCATGCAAATGCCCTGTGTACTGATATGCGGAATCAGTGAGAAAGTGGTTATAGAGCACGCCAAACAAAAAGGAATTGCACTGACGGGCTTGTCTAGTCTGTACATCACCACACCGACGCAGACAGGATTTCTACTTGGGTTTGCCGCCTATACAGAACGTGAAATGGAACTGGCTATACGCGTAATAAAAAAGATATTTATAGATAATATGGATTAGTTGAATACTATGTGTCTTGATGTAACTACAGTCTATATCGTATCAAGCATCAATACCGTTCAGCAGATGACCCTCTGGCCTTTACAGAGCAAAGTCAGTTGAAGAGCACCCGTGTAGTCGGTGTTGTTAAGCAATGCTAGACACCCTTCCTTTGCCCGATACGCTTGCATCAAGGTTGAGGCTGTTCTCAATTGGCTACGCCTTTCCTGAAGCCCCTCCCAACTTACTTATCAGCAATACGGTCTTGCAAAACACTCTCAAGTATTGCTTTAGCTTCCAACGCTGCGTCAAGATTTCCCTGAACATGAGCCAGCGATATTGATCCTTCCTTAAGTAGAACAACCAAGTTTGTAATCTCCACTATTATTCCATCTGGAAGGGATAATTCATCAACATGCTTTCGAATCAGCGCAGCTATACCAGCTTTGTGTTCAGCACAAGCCTGATGGATAGCATTGTCTCGGTCACCGAATTCGGCGCTAGCATTGATGAAGAAGCAACCGTTGAAGTGATCGAGATCTGGCACTCGACTGTGAAACCAATCATTCAAGGCATTAAATAATTCTAATAAAGCGGGTTTGCCAGCAGACACAGCGTCCAGTCTAGATACAAGCCATGCATGGTAACTACGATCGCGATGACGAACTGCCGCTTCTATTAGATGCTCCTTGCTGGGGAAGTGATGGTAAAGCGTTCTTTTGGCTATACCGGACTCTGCCAACACTAGATTCACACCCACGGCGTGGATGCCGTGAGTATAGAATAACTTAAAAGCGGTACGAACTAGCTGCTCTTTCTTGTCCATAACTATCCACATATTTTGATCATATAGCTGAATCTTGACACAGGTAGAACAGTCTGTCTATCATGGTAGACCACTCTGTCTACTACGAGATATAACCTTATGTATCAACGCCTGATCACTTCACGACATTTTGTCCCTTTGTTAGCAGGCTTTGGGGCAATGCTGTGTATTACCGCTCTAAGCAGCTTAGGTAGCGCAGTTCAGTCCTCCGTCTGGTTAATGGCTCCCTTTGGCGCGACGATGGTAATTCTTTTTGGGTTGCCCGAAAGTCCATTAGCACAGCCAAGAAACATTATCGTGGGACATCTGCTAACCACTGCGATTGGGCTTTCCGTGGCGACCTTGGTGTGCGTTACCCCTTGGTCTTTGGGGTTGGCAGTAGGGATAGCGGTAAGTTTAATGATGCTAACCAATACCATTCATCCCCCAGCAGGGGCCAATCCCTTGGTTGTCATGCTCGCGGGTGAACACTGGGATTTCCTATTGATGCCTGTTACGGCAGGAGCTGTTCTGATTGTGGTGTTTGGGGTGCTATACCACCGAGTTATTTCTGGGAAACAATATCCGAAGCGATGGTTTTAAGCGGCATTACCAGCCGATTTGAACAGCTGGAACGGCATTCATGCCGAGGCCAGCTGTTCATTTGCATAACACTTCGTTATACCGCAAGCGTTAGTGAGTCCGGTGGAAGTCAGACTTTTTTGCAGCCGAAACCATTTGAACTTGTTATGCCAACCTTGTTCCATTGGGTAGTTCCATATCAACAGCTGATAGCACTACAGAACCATCAGGGCGGTGCAGACCAGTAACTAAACACTCAGACATAATGGGGCCAATCTGTTTTGGTGGGAAATTTACTACTGCTAGCACCTGCTTACCGAGCAGCTCTTCTTTTGTATATAGAGCTGTAATCTGGGCACTAGCTTTTTTAATACCCAGCTCATGCCCGAAGTCCACCTTTAGTTTGTATGCAGGCCGCCGAGCCTCTGGAAAGTCCTCAATATCGACGATGGTTCCAACACGAATATCGACTTTCTGAAAGTCGCTCCAATCAATATATTCCATAACTCACCTTGTACGATTTATGCGCATAACGCCAACCATCGCGGCGGCACGCCACGGCCGCGCACTGTGCGACTGACTATGTAATGTTGGCACGAGTCAGCAGTTCCATAGCCTCATCAAATACTTTATCAATATGTTGCCTATTTTCGGTATTCTCCCGAAGTGAAGCTCGATCACTTGAGACACCTTCAATCATTTCCTGAAGCATCCCTGGGCGATCAACTTCCAGACGCTGAAGGAGACCAGTTAAAAGGTAGAGTGCCGCATCCGCCTTAGCATTATTCATATATAAAAATCAAATCCTCGATACCGCATAACGCCTAGTGCACAAGTGCACGCTTGCGAGCGTTTCATCGTCAAAGATGGTGCAATGACTGGTTATGCGAGCACAAGCCATTACAAGCCCTGCTTCGCTTTTTCAATAGCCGACTCCACAGCTAACAAGGCTTGAGGACTATTCTTCCAGCAGGTAGCCCTCAGCATTGAAGCCACCATTTCGGCGATATCTTTTGCATTATAAGTTGATAACTTACTGAAGGAATCAATCCCTATTTCTTCAAACCGCTTAATCACAGTAAGCCCAACCCCTTTTACACTTAATAATGCAGCTTTTTCGGGCTCAGAGAATGCCATTGTTTATATCCTTTAAAAATATAATATTCTACTCAAGAAAGTATGCGCAAGTCAGTGGCTTTCCGCTGCAATTACTTCTTATAAAGCATAGCGCACAACTCAAGGGGAAAGCCCTCGGTGATATCGCAGTCCTTTACAGCCTCACTGTCAAGACTCCCTGATCGAGAAGGCGGGGGGCAGTGAGACTTCACACTTCTCCGGCACTTTAGTTTGACTCACATCATCAATATCAGCATATGCATTGAAGCCAGTACGCCGAGCTATTACAACCCATTCAAATACCCCATGATCAGAGTCTGCCCTGTAGGTATCTTCCATAACGTCATCATCTGGCTCTTGATAACCGCTACTGGATTCAGAATACCTTTTGCGGTCTACGCGAGAAATATGTTGTGTAAGGTGACTTTTCTCACAACACACATAGTCAACATAATCAGCGTCTAATTTTATTTCCCAGCTCATAAGTAATTCCTGCTTTGAATTTTGATGCATAACACTACCGTCTCAAACAATACAACTGGGTCGAATTGGACGTTTGCGACCCCAATTACTCAGTCAGGATTTTGCAATCAAGCGTGTAGGCTAGCCTTGAAGAAATATCCGCCGCGTGCCTAGCCGCCTGTGGGGTGTTGTTTGGCAGAAAGCCAAAACATTCAACCAAACTGTTATGACCTATTGTGTCGTGACGAGAAGTAATATCCCGACACAGAGCCAATAATTGCGCTGCCAAAGGCGAGAAGCTCAGAAAAGTGCTTGTTGTTAAGAAAGGCGGCGAGCGCAACTATCGCTAGCAAGAATATAATAAGAAATATCGCCAGCAGAGGCGCTATTCGTTTATTCATTCTTTCAGTCAAAGGCTCGGCTTTACCAATACCGCCACAAGAACCACACATCAGGCCAAACTGGCCACGCTGTCGCCAAAAAGGAAGCTCATTCCTTTTTGCACACGCCAAACATGACTCTAAATCCTTCCCGTTCGCACAGGTTCCAGAGCCGGCACAATGTTTACAGTCATATAGGTTTGAGACTACTTCCATGACCACTCCTCAGTCATAAGGTTGCGTTAAACGATGGAAAAAGTTTAGATAAGTTTGGAGCGAAAGAATCTAGGCTCGTTTTTTAACTCGTCTTGAGCTTAATAGCGTAGCTGTCAAGATAGTAGACACTGTCTATAAGCAGCGTAAAATTAATTCGATCTTACCGGGAAATACTCCGGACTCAATACCTAGTAAATCATCAAAAAAGTAGAGCAAACTTTTGACAATAACTATCTTAACGAGTGACTTTCAGAACAACTTCGCCGCTCGGTTGCATGACGCCTGACCAAGAGGCTGACAACGCCAAGCGTTGCCAACCCCTATTGAGCGGCTTTTGTGGAGCGTGCGGAAAAGTGCCACAATCCAGCGACTTGCTATGCGTTTGTTCGACTCGCTTCTGCTACTGCTTTATAAATATTTTCGACGTTCGCCATTGGGTTGGCAGCAACCGAACGCACCCAGCACTCGTTTCGAATCGTGCATGAGGAAAACATTCCCTCCGGGACTCGGCTCAATAATTCTTCAACCGACAGGTTCTTTGGTCGAAATACAGTTATTGCAGTTTCAGGCTTAGCCCACAGAACCATGTTGTTGTCACTTTCAAGCACCGTCGCAAGCTTGTCAGCTAGGGACAGTGTGTGTTCAATACGCTCCACAATGCCGGCTCTACCCCAAGCCAGTAAAGTGGCTAGCAAAGGTATTGCCGCCGCTCCTCGGGAACCCTGTACACCAACGTTAGGGTTTGCAAGGTAACTTCCGCCGAAGCTAATAGCCCTGTTCGCAAGTTCAACATCTTTGAACAAAACAAATGCGGACTCCTTCGGCTGGAACAACCACTTATGCGCAGAGATCGCAACAGAATCCGCCGCCTCAATGCCATTAAGCACATGAGCATACTTGGAACTGAGACACATCGGCCCCGCCCATGCAGCATCAATGTGTGTCCATTTCGCGCTTCCTGAAAGATGCAATGGATCAATAGAGCCGGTAGCAGTAGTTCCTGCCGTCAAGACTAGGCATGCATTACTAAGGTCACCAAGAGCAGATACATCAAGTCGTTGGTCATCATCAACCGGCACTACTTCCAGCGGCAGACCGAGAATCCGAGCGGCCTTCGCAATACTTAAGTGCGCTGATTCCGAGGCGATAATCCTATCAATGCCTTTGGCATCCCTAGCAGCCCATAGACCTGTGAGGTTTGCCAGTGAAGAGCCGGAACAGAAATGTCCTCCTTGCATCTTGAAAAAAGGGCTCAGCCAATCTATAACCAGTTTTTCAGCATGTGTAGCAAATGGCGAAGTTGCTTCGTGCAATAGATTCTGATTTAGGCTCGCATTCCACAACACTGTTGCCCAGGTAATCCAAGGTGTTGGTGGGTCCATATGCGCCAGTGTGAACGGTGAATCAAGATGGGCAGCCCTGCCAAAAACATGTGGTGCAAGAATCTCGAGCGCTTGAACTTCTCCAACGCCCCGCTCAGCCAAGTCGTCAGGCAAGGGTTGCGAGATACTTGGTTTGGCCCGCAGCAACTCCAACGCTCGCTCAAGACCATCAGTTGCTATGAAGCTTGTATCGTAATTATTCATTTCGGTTCCATGCTGTATGCATAACGCCGAGTGAATCGGTGGCTAACAGCCGCCCGCCTTCCACGACTTGTTAGCTAATAAATTGAGACATTGCGCTAGCATTTACAGCTATCTCGTCTTTTAACCCTGCCTTAACACCAAACTGATTACACTTAGGCTGGTTTTGACTCGATTTTAACTTACCAGTCAGTTTCTCAATCTTAATTTCGATACCAACAATCCCACGCATTAAACCTTCGGTGTAATCCTTCGGAGCATCACCGACAGCCCAAGGATCTGCGCGGTCTCTCTCATGCTGGTTGGTTAACTGACAAAGGTGTTCATGAAGCCACGCGGAATCTTGAACAACCTTGGCGCAGCCTTCAGCATGCACAGCAAGATAATTCCAAGTTGGCACTACGCGCCCAGTCTCAGCCTTAGTCGGATACCACGATGGTGATATATAAGCATCTGGACCTTGAAATACAGCCAAAACAAAACGGCAATTTTCAATACGCTGCCACACTCGATTACTACGAGCCAAATGGCACTGTAAAACGCCATATGAGCCATCATCTTCTATGCTTAAATAGAAAGGCACATGATTTACTTCAATTCCTTCTTCATCCGCAATCACAAGCAAACCAAAACTGTAGTCACGGATATATTGCTGAAGTTTGGCTACATCATCTTCTTTAAAGTGATTTGGAACGTACATTTAGAAGTCTTTCCTTGTCGTGTATACAACTAGCTAACGATTAAGCTAAGAGACTGGCTTTAGCCAGTCCCAGCGAGTGAAAAGAGCGACTTGAGCGTGTTATTATAAGTCATAGTGCACAACTGTATAGCCAAAGCTTCCCATTTAGGATAGGGAACAACAAACAGAATTATTTGATATACACCTACTTTACCTACATTGAAAACTACTTATTCTTGCTAATGCACTTAACACAGCAAAGATCGATGCTGTCGTGCTATTAGTATGGATGCCTACGCCAAAATATGAGCCTGATAAGCCGTCGATAGATAGCTCGGTTAATGCAACGGCTTGGGCATCATTACCTTGTCCTAGATTTCGCTCCTCATATGATAATACTGTTGCCTGCTGTGCTAACGCATCCAGTGTTGCTGCGACGGGGCCGTTACCTCGCCCTTTTACTTACCGATGCTTTCCTTGAGTGGGCTTTAAGCCCAACACGACCTCTTGCCCTGGTCTTGGAAACTTTCCCAGCTTAACTTACTCCCTAACAGGGTAGCGGCTAGAAATAGCAATGCGATTCCATGTATTGATAACAACAGCAAGCCACTCAACGGCTGAGACTTCTTCGCTGGAGAGGTTTTCTGCGGCTTGCTCATAAATTACGTCCGGCAGCTGATCAACAGAAATCAACGTGATTGCTTCTACAAGCTCCAGCGCGGCGCGCTCCTTCAAAGTGAAGTAATCAGTTTCTTTCCATACAGCAAGAACAGCCAGACGATCACTTGATTCTCCGCTGGCTAGAGCATCCCGGGCATGCAGCCTCACACAGAAAGCACACCGATTAATTTGAGATGCGCGTAGCCGTAAAAGATGCGAGAAACCTTCCGTAATGCCTGCTCTGTTCAAGCTTCTGGAGACTCGTCGATCTAGTTCTACCACCGTCTGATACAAATCTGTGGCGGACTTACCAAGATCTAATCTTTCAGTCATATTACCCCCTAGAAAATCGCTAAACACTCAACAACCGGTTTGCAAGGCAGTTCACACATGAGTTTTGATTCAACAGTTTGCTTCAAGCTACCTATAAAGCGGCCCTTTTCGACTCAGCAGCCGTGTTATTCGGCTACAGCAAGGAAACAACGCAGACTCCTAAAGTTCCGAACGACACATGCCCGCAAATAGTACATAAGATGAAGATGGGATCGTCGCAATAACGTCGATAGGCCACGTGCAGTACTTCGACCGCTTGCGCCAGGGTCCCGCTGACGAAAATACCACCAAAGCAGTCGAAGAAGTCTTCGACTGCTTTGGTGGTCGTATTGAGGCCTATGCGTCATGTCATTGATTCCATCGACGCTGCTGTTTCAACCGGTGCCGTACTATTTACTTCGCTTGACAACAGCAAGCGGGAGACACGCGCCACGATCTCGTCGATCTGCACCTCATTACAAACCAACGGCGGCAGTAGTCGGATAATGGTGTCGCGGGTCACGGTAATGAGCAGGCGTTGTTCAGCTAGCGCCCGTCTGACTAGTTCCTTACAAGGCCTGTCTAGCTCAATGCCCACCATCAGACCCTGGCCTCGAATAGCGATGACGTTCGGGTTATCGCCCAGAGCCCTCTGGAGTCCCGCGAGCAGGCGAGCGCCCAACACCGCGGCCCGTTCCGGCACTCGGTCACGCGCCATAATGTCGATCACCGTGCAAGCTACCCTGCATGCCATCGGGTTGCCGCCGAAGGTTGAGCCATGCTGGCCGGGAGAGAACAGGTTGGCTGCTGCGCCACGCGCTAGACAAGCACCAATGGGAAAACCATTGCCCAAAGCTTTCGCCAGAGTTATCACGTCCGGCATGATACCCGCGTGCTGATGTCCGAACCAAGCACCGGTGCGCCCCATACCCGATTGGATCTCATCGAGAATTAGCAGCCAGTCGTGCTGGTCGCACAAAGTTCGCAATCCCCGCAAGTAGTCGGCACTGGCAACGCGAATGCCGCCTTCGCCCTGCACAGGCTCAATCAGCACAGCAACAATATCGGAGGTTTGTTCTGCTGCTCGGTTCACCGCTTCGATATCGTTGTACGGCACCCGTAGAAAGCCTGCAAGCAATGGTTCAAAACCTTGTTGCTTAGATGGATTTCCGGAAGCGGAGAGCGTTGCGATGGTACGGCCATGATAGCCATTCTCCATCACGAGAATTGTCGGCTCGGCTACCTGCTTGCGGTGACCATGCAGTCTTGCTAGTTTGAGGGCAGTTTCATTGGCTTCAGCGCCAGAGTTGGAGAAAAAGGCTTTTTGCATACACGTCATTTCACACAAACGCTCGCCCAGCCGTTCTTGCCAGTCAATGCGAAAGACGTTAGAAGTGTGCAACAGCATACCGGCTTGCTCGGCAATGACGGCGGTAACCTCTGGTTCGGCATGCCCTAGGCTAGTGACTGCGACACCCGCGATGGCATCCAAATATTCCACGTCCTGTTCATCCCATAGGAGTGCTCCTTTACCACGGACGAATGAAACAGGCTGGCGGGCATAGGCTCGCATCAAGTGGGAAGTAGTTGGTTTCATGGAAGATTCCTCAGATCCTATTCGGTAGGTATATTGCCGTACGTATTCACGCAGACATACTTCGTGGTTACCGTGACTATTCATCATCGACGGTAACAACAGCTCGGCGCATCGCTCCCGCTCTGTGAGGCACAGTGCTCGTATGACTTGACGGCACGCTAGGGAGGTAGCTTCTGATAGTCCAAGTCCATTCATCCAGTGTCCGGTCAAGGTGGCGCAGAACAGATCGCCGGTGCCCTTAGGGGCGGCTTGGATATGCGGGTGTGCAAAGATCTCCACTTGTCCTCGGGTAACAAGTACCACCTGTATCTCATCCTGCGCCCAAGTATAAGGGGCGGCACTAGTCACCGCGACCCACTGCGTGCGCCCTGTCAGCAAAGTACGGGCAGCGGTGACGACGCTTTCCACATCATTCACTTCCAACCCGGTCAGGTGTGCCAGCTCAAAACCATTCGGTGTCAGTCCAACAGCCATTGGCAGCAAATCTCGGCGGTAAACATCGACTAAGTTAGGATCGACATAGATACCGTGGTCGTGGTCGCCCAGCACCGGATCGATCACAATGCGCAAGTCGGCACGTTCTTCCAACAGAGCCTGGACCCAACGGGCCAAGGCTTTTGCCTGTGCTGGGGTACCAAGATAGCCAATCAGAATCGCACGAAGCGCCTGCAATGCTCCACGCGCCGAAAGATCTTGCAAATAGCCATCAAACCACTCAATAGGCAACGCGCCTCCATGCATCGTTGAGTAATGCGGCGTGTTGCTGAGCATCACTGTGGGCACAGCAGCCACCGACAACCCCAACCCCTCTAAAGCCGGAACTGCGACGTTGTTCCCTACTCGGCCATAGACTACTTGCGACTGCACCGAGACCACATCCAGCCGCAATGTGCGTTGTGCGGAAAAAAAAGTGTTGTCGGTCATAGTTGCTTCCCTAGAATCTCATCCGGCCAGTAGTGACTGTCCGGCAAGGCACGGGCACCGAAGATAGCCTGCCCAACCCGGACTATGGTGGCACCTTCCTCAATGGCGATCTCAAAATCACCAGACATACCCATCGACAATTCATCTAGCTCAATATCTGCAGGCGCGCACTGACGCAATCGATCACGCAAGGTACGTAGCAATATAAAGCACCGGCGCACTCGCTCGGCTTCGCCGGAGAACAGCGCAAGCGTCATCAATCCCCGCACACGCAGCGCCGAGAACGCTGGCAGCGCTTGGATGAAGTCCTGCACCTCCTCGGGAGCCAAACCGTATTTTCTGGCTTCGCCGGAGGTGTTGACCTGTACGAACACATCCAGCGAACGTCCCTCGATTTGCAGGCGACGATCCAACGCTTCGGCTACACGTAGGCTGTCCAGCGACTGGAACTCGGAGGCGAATCGCGCCACCAGCTTAACCTTGTTGGTTTGCAAGTGACCGATGACCGACCAATGCAGATCACTCAAGTCCTGCATGGCTTCCCACTTCCGATAGGCTTCCTGCACCTTATTCTCGCCCAACATCCGACAGCCCGCTGCATGCGCCATGCGTAGGCTGGCCTCAGGTTTGGTCTTACTGACCGGCAGCAAGCGCACCGCTGTCGGATCACGGCCAGCACGATGGCAGGCCGCGTCGATACGCACCTGTACTGCCGACAGGTTCCGCCGGAAGTCATCAACCGTGACGGCTTCGGGATAACGACCATGCTGGTCGTGATGGGTCAGTGTACCGGAAGGTGCTGACATCAATTCGCCCTCTTATTAACCAGTATTGAAGTAATGTTTGTTCTCGATTCCTGTTGTAGCAACTAGGCATTAAGCACCGCGTGGGCCACAGCGCTGGCGAGACTGCCATCGTTGGTGTCCAGCAGTACTAGGCCCGTCAACGTAGTGATGAAAGCTGCTGGAAAAGCCATGAGTACGGCGACCGAGGTCAGGCAAGGCCGGACTACTTCCGCGTAGGGTATGGTCGTCTGGGCGGTGACTAGGAATGAGGCCAGCAGCCTTGGCTGCCTGAAGCTTCAAGACGAAAGTGACGCCGTAGTTGACGATAACCGAAATCAGACCGGCCACGACGGAAGAGACAAGATCACTCCAACGTACGAATGAAGATGATAGGACGCATCGCATGATCTGACAGCAGCTCCTAAATCACTGGTGAGCATAATTGGTAAACGAAATCATAGCTTCAAAATGGATGAATGCCCCCTCCATTTTATTGAAGTGATGCAGACCAATTGTCCAAGCATGCCCAGCTAGAGTCGGTCAAAGTTTGGAGTGTCGACCCTGCGCATAATTTCCTGTCGGTGTATGTATACAGTCTAGTCAGACTATAACCAGTTGAATGCAGAAGGTTTCATTGAGCGTCGTATTGGCAGCGGAAGCCTCGCATTGGAACAGGGAAACGTTTCCCAAAGAATGGCACGGTGCATCGGAGGTTCGCAATGAAACGCTGCGCCTTAGCCAGAGCAGCAATACTATTTTTTCGTGAATGCCGATAGCTTGGCGACCTGGTTCCTCGACGCTACTACCGAATTCTCTAAACGTACCGGCTATCTGTTGAATCTTTTTATTGACGATCAGGAGCACACGGCAGAATGGCTTAGGATGGGACGGGTTGTTGGAGTCGTTACTGCCCATGATCGTCCTGTTCAAGGTTGTAAAAGCCTATACCTGGGCTCAATGCGCTACCACGCAGCCGCTAGTCCAGCCTTCATCAAGCGTTACTTTCCTGACGGCTTAAACGCCTCAGTTCTTAGCCTTGCACCGGCATTTTTATTCGACCGCAAAGACAGGTTGCAGGAACAGTGGATACATAAGATTACGGCGCGTTCTCTGACCTTTCCTGTCCACTGGATACCATCAACACAGGGCTTCATTGATGCAGGCATTAAAGGCTTGGGATGGGGAGTGAGCCCGATACATCTTTTACAGTCGCACTTTGATAGTGGGGCACTGGTGGACCTATGCCCTGGACAATTTATTGATGTGCCGCTGTACTGGCAGATCAATGGCATCGCTGCTCACCAGCTTACCGATCTAACGAATTGCATCGTGACCACTGCACGTGCCTGGCTGGATACAGGAGTTGATAGTTAAACATTCAGGGCTTTATGTGGAGAGCCAGTTTGATCAGGGGAGGTAGATGGTAAACATGCGCAGTTAAACTAAGGTGTCGCGGCCTCTCAAAGGCAGTCTTTACTTGGATCTGACAATGAATAATCAACCCGCTCTATTCACAACACCTGGCGCTGATCAGAGTGCTCGCGATCGCTATGTAGCGGCATTGTTGCTATCATTGTAATGCGATAAAAGCCTCTCAGTATTGCTGGGAGAGCTTATAACAACCAATTAAAAAAACTTACTACGCTGGCATTTCTGCCGGACAGGTGCCTTAAGTACAGGCCGTAAGCAATAAATAGGCCGATGATAACTCGCCAAAACCACGTGCACCTATCAGCAACCACCACCCTTCTAAACCAAGTATCGCTACTTTCCATAATACTATTTCCTATTACTCGCGCTGCGAGATTAAGAGATGCGAATTATGCCTGATAAAAGCTTGAGCTTTTGGACTGGCATCATAGCGACTGTACGCGAACATGGATTGATCATGATGACAGTCCGTGGCTTACAGACTATGAGCATTACTCGGCTAACTATGATGCGTTGACGGTGTTCTTGTGAGAATTCATTTATATTGTTCTCTTGCGCGTTTTTCCGATTGGATTCGCTGGTAGATTTCCTCTCGGTGTACCTCAACATTCTGGGGTGCATCAATCCCTAAACGTACCTGGCCGCCATTGGTGCCTAGCACCGTAATCCGTATATCGTCACCAATGCAAATCGTCTCACCTTGGCTGCGCGTCAAAATAAGCATCCTTACTCTCCTTTTTATTAGATCGCATAGGCACCAAACAAGTGCTTAGGCAAACTTATCAAAATCTGCTGACTTAAACAAACCGAAAGAACCAGTATCGGATTAACAGCCCTCAACACAGCCCGCCAAGCAGATAATGCCTAGGATATCCAATATGTCTGGGGCTAAGCCCAGTGAAAGCGTGACCGTTAATTCAAGGTGTAACTCAATGAAAAAAACACATGACCTTCGTATACCTGACCAGCTCATCAAAGTTTTAATCGACAGCGCCGCTGATACGCCTCTGCACTATTACTGCCTTGCTTTTATGTATGCAAGAAAAGACGCTAGAGGGCCAATATATGTTGGCCTGATGGAAGAAAAAATCACCGCCCACGTGATCACCGCCGCAAAAAACAAGATGCTAAAAAACTACGGAGCGGATCCAAATACAGCTGTTTTAACTTCTGTCTCATACCTTGGCTTCATGAAGCCAAGCGAGCTCGACCCCGACAACTTGTCAGGGGAGCTTTTGGAGTGACCATTGACGCATTGCGTATTTCAAACAACAGCCTGACCGCAATGAAATTAATCGGCATTTCAGCCATGCTGATTGATCACTCCAATGCCTTCGTAAACCCTGACTACAACCGAACATTCTTTGAAGCTGGGAGGATCGCATTCCCGCTATTTGCGCTGGTTCTCGGCTACAACTTGGCGCGGATTCCATCGGACAAAACACCCAAGATCATGTTTCGGCTTTTAATGTTCGGCATCCTGGCAACACCGATATACATCATTCTCAGTGGTGGGCTGCAGCACTGGTGGCCGCTGAACATTCTGTTCACACTGAGCTTGGCCACCACAATCGTCTACCTACTCTCGCTGCCCACATACAATCGCTGGGCAGTTACCGCCCGAATGACAGCAATACTTTTGTTTGCAGTGATCGGTGGCTTGGTGGATTATCTCTGGCTTGGGCCGGCGCTGGTGATCGTAGTCTGGCGATTATTCTCAGGCATTTCTGCCGCTGAAAGCACTATCCTGCAGTTACTGCTGTTGGGGCTGTTTGGACTACTGTGCGTAATGAATGACAGCCTAGCAACACTGCTCGCATTGCCCATCATTTACCTGGCGATTGTCGCTTGCCAAAACATTCGCTTACCACGCATGAAGTGGTTCTTTTACTGGTTTTATCCAGGGCATTTGATAATGCTGTTCCTGATAAAAACTACCCTCTACTAAAGCAGGCAGATTATCCTCAATTTTTATGAACAATATTAATTTGGAGCGAAAGCTCAAGTTGAACCTCTTTATAGCCCTTGCGCAACCTAGGATCTTTTTTCTTAGATAAAACTGAGCTGGACCGTTTAGATTTTTTGTTTGCAGAATTTGAAGTGGTCTTCATATAAAACCCTTACAGCCAGCCCGCTGGACGTCTAGCCATGTTTAGCACGCACTTGATCTTTGAACTTCCGGCCAGGTCGGAAGCGAGGTAGCACTGTCTCAGGTGTTGCTGGAACTTCAATATCTTCTCCTGTTTGCGGATTGCGCCCAATACGGGCAGGCCGTGCGCTTTGAGTCCGCGATTCAAATACACCAAAGCCTACCAGCGTCACCTTGTCACCATCAGCCACGATCTCTTGAACGCTCTCAATAAAAGCCCACAAGGCAAGATCAGTTGCTGCCTTGCTTTGCTCTGTCAGCGCTGACATCCGCTCAACCAGATCCGCACGATTTATGTTTTTCATCACTCACCCCTTCCACTACTTATTGATTTCAAATACCGATAGCTCATCATTGACCACGGGAAATCGTCATACAACAAGAAACCCGAAATACACTATGTCGGCTTACGACGTACAGCCTACAAACGGAGCTTTATAGTGATTTGATCAGCAAATCCGTCCGGAGCCCAGCAATTGAAATCTACCTTCATAAGACTATTTAAGAAAGAGCCGACCAAAATAGCCTCCATCAATCGGCCTGCAGCAACGTCAAAAGCAGAATCTAGCGCAGATGGCTTCATCATGCCCAAGACTGCAAATGAGCTGCTTTCAGAGGATCGTAGAGAAGTTATTCTTGACCGGATTTGGGAACAAACCTCCGTATCACGCGAATCATTTACTAGACTGTACCAAGCCCCTATCGCTCGATATGCAGAACTGGTACAGGAACTTCCAGCCAGCGAATCACATCACCATAGTTATCTAGGTGGGATGCTGGACCATGGACTTGAACTGGTCTTGTATGCCTTACGATTGCGACAGAGCTATCTACTTCCAGTTGGCGCAGCACCAGAGGATCAGGCGGCTCACGCTGATGTGTGGACTGCAGGAGTTGCCTACGGTGGATTAATGCACGACACCGGCAAACTATTGTGCGATATCAGAGTGGAAACTAAAAACGGTCAACCATGGCACCCTTGGCACGGGCCGCTAAGAGAAGCCTACCGTTTCAAATACATTCCTGGCCGTGATTACAAACTTCATAACGCTGCAGCAGCGGTAATGGTTCACCAGATTTTGGGAACCGAGGTGATGGACTGGATCAGCAAAAACCAAGCGCTTTGGGGCAGCTTACTGTATCTATTATCAGGCGATTACACTGAGGCAGGTGTCCTTGGTGAAATTGTTTCCAAAGCAGACCGTACATCTACCGCCATGAATATAGGTGCTAATCCTGAAAAAGCACTACAGGCCCCACCTACAACACTGCAATCACATTTAATACGTGGCCTGCGTCAGTTACTTAAAGATAATGAGCACAAACTAAAAATGAACATGCCCGGCGCAGCATGCTGGCTAACTGCCGATGGACTATGGCTTGTAAGCAAGGTAGTAGCCGATAAGCTCCGAGCATTCTTGCTTTCTCAAAGCGTGGACAAAGTGCCATCTAAAAACTCATCACTGTTTGATGAGCTGCAATCTCACCGACTGATTGAGCCCAATGCAGACGGCAACGCAATCTGGAAAGCAAAGGTTATTGACGGTACCTGGGAGCAAGAGTTTACTTTTTTACGTGTTAAACCGTCATTGATATACGGCAATGAAGAATACCCACCCACATTTACGGGCACAATCACATGGGATGACAAGCCTGCTGCCTCTGCAGAGGCTCCAGCAGCAAACGACAGCGCGAAAGAACCTCAAGCATCACCTGCCCAGGCAGCCAAACCACAGGCTCCTCAAATAAGTACTCCGTCTGCTGCTGAGAGTCCAGCTACAGATGATGGCATTGATGATATTCTTTCACTCCTTGGCCTGGACACGGATGAAGATTCACCCGCTTCAACTCCTGAGGCTGAGCCAGTAGTAAGCTCAGAACAAGAGAAAACTGAGCCAGTTATTAAACCCTCTACTGAACCAGTTAAAGCTGTTACCCAGCCAGCCAAACCAACAGCACCGAAAAAAACGTCTAAACCAGCAGCAATAGTGCAAGCATCACCTAAACCTAAACAAGTGCCTGCCAAGATCCCTGGCAGTCAACTCACGCCTGAAAATCTTGGCCAATCGTTCATTGACTGGATCAAAGCTGCCGTAAGTTCGCGCTCAATCTACATTAATGATTCTCGGGCACAGATTCATACTGTGGACGGCAAAGCATTCTTGGTAACACCAGGTATCTTCCAGCGATTTTCCGACCAGCACCCAGAACTTCAGCAGCTCAACCCGGACACAACTGTCAAAAACTGGATTTGGGTGCAACGGTCTTTTGAACGCCTGCAATTGCACATCAAGCGGGAAGATGATCTCAATATCTGGCAATGCACCGTGCGTGGCCCCCGCGTCAAAGGAAATACTCTCAACGGATATCTAATACCAACTGATGTAATATTTACGTTCCAACCACAGGATAACCCC
>JAAXZZ010000235.1 GCA_012719655.1 Gammaproteobacteria bacterium
AGGTCAAGACCGTATCGGTATTGATCTTGGCTTAACCGACACCGCCACCTGCTCGGACGGCACAAAGCTGGAGGCGGGTCGCTTCTATCGCGGTCTTGAGGAAAAATTAGCCATAGCACAACGGGCTAGAAATAAAACTCAAGTCAAAACCATTCACGCCAAGATTGCTAACCGTAGAAAAGATGCCTTGCACAAGTTCAGCCGCACACTGGTCAACCGCTGCGGTGAAATCTATGTGGGCAATGTCAGTAGTTTAAAGCTCGTTAAAACCAAGATGGCCAAGTCGGTGCTGGACGCTGGCTGGGGTCAATTAAAAACAATGTTGGACTATAAGTGCGCTCACGCAGGCATTGTTTTTAAGGAAGTGAACGAGGCATACACCACCCAAACCTGTAGCTGTTGTGGCGCACTGCCCGATAGCAGGCCGAGAGGTATCGCAGGGCTTGGAATAAGAGAATGGACGTGCAGTGCGTGTGGTGTCACGCACAGCGACCGCGATGTTAATGCGGCAAAGAACATTCTTGCGGTCGGGCATGGCCGTCTAGTAGTAGGAATCCCCCAGCTTTAGCTGAGGGAGGATGTCAACCTAGTCGCAGTTGGCGTAATTGGCTACTCGCGCGGTGTAATCTGACCTCGGATTGCCTGAGCAACATAGCTATGCTCAGTTGAAAGTCAATTGAGTAAAGGCGTCACTGATTAAGAGTGTCTCTACGAGGAGCGTAGCAACGTGGTAGTCCACAGATACTCGTCTCTGCGAGGAGCGTAGCAACGTGGCAGTCCACAGATACTTGTCTCTGCGAGGCCGTAGGCCGAAGCAGTCCATGTGCGACATCTCTGTAGTAGGCTGTGATTTGCAAGGTGGATTGCTTGGCTGCGCGCGCAAAGACGTGGCAGTATTTTCTTAAGACCAGCACATGACAATAATAAAGGTTGAGGTGGCTATGCGACGTTGGAACGGATGGGGCGACAGCGCTACAACAATGGAACTGCCAGCACAGGGCACAGAGTTTTTACAGCGCTTGGTTGGCCGTGGTCAGGTACTGCCTGATGCCAGCTTAGACGAGGTGATGGCTCAGGTTCCGCCTTCACGTCTACCGGCGCACCCGCTGGTCAGCGTCGATGCCGAAACGCGGGTGCGCCATGCGCGCGGGCAAAGCTTGCCGGATTGGTTGGCAATGCGCAGCGGTGATTTTGGTGTATTCCCTGACGGCGTGGCCTTTCCAGAATCAGCAGCTGACATTCGTGAGTTATTAGCCTGGGCGGCGACGGAAAATATCGTGGTGATCGCCTATGGTGGCGGTACCTCGGTAGCCGGTCATATCAATCCGCAAGCCGATACAAGACCGGTGCTGACGGTATCTTTGGCGCGGATGAATCAGTTGCTGGATCTGGATGAAGACAGCTTGCTCGCCACCTTTGGCCCGGGTGCGAATGGCCCGCAAGTGGAAAATCAATTGCGCGCGCGCGGTTATACCTTGGGGCATTTTCCGCAGTCGTGGGAGTTATCCACGTTAGGCGGTTGGGTCGCCAGTCGTTCCAGTGGTCAGCAATCGCTGCGTTATGGCCGTATTGAGCAGCTGTTTGCGGGCGGCGAAATAGAAACTTTTGCTGGAACCTGGTCGTTGCCCTGTTATCCAGCCTCGGCGGCAGGTCCTGATTTACGTGAATGGGTGATGGGCGCGGAAGGGCGTTTCGGTATCATTTCGCAAGTGAAAGTGCGGGTGAGCCGCTTGCCCGATGATGAGCGTTTTTATGGCGTGTTTCTGCCGTCTTGGCAGCAGGCGCAAGAGGCCGTACGCGAGTTGAGTCAGGCGCGCATTCCGCTGTCGATGTTGCGTTTATCCAATGCGCTGGAGACCACGACGCAATTGGCGCTGGCCGGTCATCCGCACATGATTGGCGTACTGGAACGTTACTTAACCTTGCGTGGTTGCAGTGAAGGTAAATGCTTACTGACCTTTGGCGTGACCGGTGATCGCCGGCAAAATGCGCTGTCGCTGCGCCAAGCGAAGCGTCGTTTAAACAAACATGGCGCGGTGTTTACCGGACGTTTTCTGGGCAATAAGTGGCAGCAAGGCCGTTTTCATTTCCCGTATTTGCGCGAAGCCCTATGGAAGGCTGGTTATGTAGTGGACACCTTAGAAACCGCCACGCAATGGGGCAATGTGCAGTCATTGATGGACAAGGTTGAGCAAAGCTTGCGTGACGGTCTAGCCGAGCAGGGGCAGCGGGTGCATGTGTTCTCCCACTTGTCCCATGTCTATGGACAAGGCTCGAGCATTTACACCACCTATGTGTTTGCCTGTGGTAAGGACTACGCACAAACACTGGCAAACTGGCGCAAGCTTAAAACCCTAGCCAGTCAAACCATTGCCGACCATCAAGGCACCATCAGTCATCAGCATGGTGTAGGGCGTGATCATGCGCCTTGGTTGGCGCAAGAAAAAGGTGAGCTGGGCATGGCTTCGATTCAGGCGGTGGTGGAGCGTTTGGATCCACAGCAACAGCTGGCACCCGGTGTGCTGCTGATGGATAAGCACCATGACTAGTGCAGCCACACAGCACGTCAATTGGACGCAGGCATGGCGTGACCAGGTGCTGCCTGAGTTGGCTGCGCAGACTTGGGATTTGATTGTGATTGGTGGTGGCATCACTGGCGCTGGAGTGATTCGCGAAGCGGCGAAGCGTGGCTGGCGTTGCTTGTTAGTGGAGCAGCGGGACTTTGCTTGGGGTACATCGAGCCGTTCTTCAAAAATGGTGCACGGTGGTTTGCGCTATATCAGCCAAGGTGAGTTGGCGTTAACCCGTGATAGCGTGCGTGAACGTCAGCTACTGCTTGATAACGAAGCCGGTTTGGTTGAGCCACTGCCATTTTTATACCCACATTATCAGGGTGAGTTTCCCGGGCGCTGGGTGTTTTCTTGGGTATTGCGTCTGTACGATGGTTTTGCTGGGCAATCTTTGCAACAGTTTCATCCACCGTGGCAAGTGCCGATGGTGGCGGCGGGTTTACAGCACGCGCATTTGCAGGGGGCCAGCCAGTTTCAAGATGCGCTGACTGACGATGCACGCTTAGTCATGCATGTGCTGGCAGAAGCTCGTGCGCTAGGTGCCTGTGTGGTGAGTCATCTGCGCGTGCTTGAGCGTTTATACAGCGACGATAATGCCGCCGCTGCAGGGGATGTTGAGCAACGTGTCAGTGGTGTGCGTATTGAAGACACTTTGACCGGGGCGCAGTTTGATTTGACCTGTAAAGCGCTGGCGCAAGCCACCGGAGTGTGGACCGATGCGGCAGGGCTAAGCAAGCAGCAGCATGACATTCGCCCGCTGCGCGGCAGTCATTTGCTCTTACCCAGTTGGCGTTTGCCGGTCAGTCAATCGGTGAGTTTTAAGCACCCCATTGATAAGCGTTTAATGTTCATCTTTCCATGGGAAGGTGCCACGGTGATTGGCACCACTGATATTGATCATAAAGATGACCTCAACCAAGAAGCAGCAATCAGCCAAGCTGAAGTGGAGTATTTGCTGGCCGGTTGCGCCAAGGTTTTCCCCAGCGCACAGATCAGCGCAGAGGATGTGCTATCGACCTGGTCCGGTGTGCGCCCGATTGTGGTGAAAAGCAGTGACAGTGGTCATAAACCTTCGGATGAGTCTCGCGAGCACATGCTCTGGGTCGAGCCGGGTTGCGTCAGTCTAGCGGGTGGTAAGCTCACCACTTTTCGTCTGCTGGCGTTAGAAATACTGCAAGCCTGTACGCTATTTAATGGCTGTTCGATGCAAGAAACCGCGCAAGCGCAAAGTCTGTCGGCACCGCGCCCAGCACAT
This sequence comes from Gammaproteobacteria bacterium, assembly GCA_012719655.1. Classification (GTDB taxonomy): domain Bacteria; phylum Pseudomonadota; class Gammaproteobacteria; order Pseudomonadales; family Pseudomonadaceae; genus Denitrificimonas. The sequence continues at coordinate 3,826 of JAAXZZ010000235.1, forward strand.
GATTGTTTAGCTGGATTATCCAGTAGCGTGCAGCGTCGTCTCTATGGCCGTTATCGCGCTAATTGGCCAGCGTTTTGTGCCGTGTTGAGTGAAGTGGGCACACTGCAGGTCAGTACTACCCCGATTTACTGGGCTGAATTGGCGTTTGCTTGCGAGTATGAGTTAGTGATTCATTTGGATGATTTATTACTGCGCCGCGCACGCCTCGGTTTATTGTTGGCCCAGGGCGGTGTGGCCGTGCTTGAGCAGGTGCGCGAGCTGTGTCAGCCGCGTTTAGGCTGGGATGACCAGCGCTGGGCCGAGGAGCAGCAGCGTTATTTAAGGATTTATCAGCAGTTTTATAGTTTGCCCAGTGCCGCAAAGGTGAATCTATGAGTACAGAGCAAGCAGTCCATCATTCGACACAAGACTATGTGCTGAGCATTGATAACGGTACGCAAAGTGTTCGTGCCATGCTGTTTGATATATCAGGTAATCTGCATGGTTTAAGCCGGATCGAGATTGAGCCGTATGTCTCAGCGCAACCTGGCTGGGCGGAGCAAGAAGCCGATTACTATTGGCAAGCCGTGGGGCAGGCCTGTCAGCAACTCTGGCAACAGGTCAGTATTGATAAAACACAGATTAAAGGCGTCAGCGTCACCACTCAGCGCGGCACTGTTGTGCATGTGGATCAGCAAGGGCGAGCCTTACGTCCAGCCATGGTGTGGTTGGATCAGCGTTTGGCCGATGTCAGCACACCGCTGCCGAATCCGTGGCGCAGCCTGTTTAAATTGGTGGGGGCGGCTAGTATTGTTGACTACTTTCGCGCTCAAGCGGAAATCAATTGGGTCGCTCAGCATCAGCCAGAGATACATGCCCGCACTCATAAAGTGTTGCTTCTATCGGGCTATTTAAACTACCAATTGAGTGGGCGTTTTGTTGATTCTGTAGCCAGCTGTGTCGGCTACTTGCCTTTTGATTATAAAAAGCTGCGCTGGGCGGCAAAAGGTGACTGGAAATGGCACGCTTTGGCGGTGCGTCGTGAGCAGTTGCCTGAGTTGATTGCACCCGGTGAATTGCTTGGTCATGTACATGCTGCAGCCAGTTTGCATACAGGGCTGCCGGAAGGCATACCGATTATTGCCGCTGCAGCGGATAAAGCTTGCGAGGTTTTGGGCGCCGGCGCAGTGGATGAAAGCATCGCCTGATTATCCTATGGCACCACCGCCACCATCAACACTAAGCGCAGTAAATATCTGGAAGTGACGCGTTTAATTCCTGCTTATCCAGCGGCCATTCCCCAGCACTTCACCACCGAAGTGATGATTTATCGTGGGTTTTGGATGGTCAGTTGGTTTAAGCGTGAGTTTGGTTTGCGTGAGCAGCAACGCGCTGAACGTTTGGGCGTCAGTGTAGAGTCGTTATTTGAAGAATTAATCGAGCAAGTGCCAGCTGGTTCCATGGGGTTGATGCTGCAGCCGTATTGGTCACCAGGTGTGCGTGAGCCGGGGCTGGACGCCAAAGGTGCAATTATTGGTTTTGGTGATGTGCACACCCGCGCGCATATTTATCGAGCAATTTTAGAAGGCCTTGCCTATGGTTTACGCCAGGGCAAAGAGCACATCGAAAAACGCAGTGGCGTAACAATTGAGCGCTTACGTGTATCCGGCGGTGGCTCGCAAAGTGATGCGATTTTGCAACTCACCGCGGATATTTTCGGTCTGCCGGTTGAGCGCCCACACACCATTGAAACCTCCGGCTTGGGCGCGGCGATTGCTTGTATGGTGGGTGTTGGCTTACAACCTGATTTTACTACCGCAGTACAAAGCATGACACGCACCGCGCACGTATTTTTGCCCAATCAACACAACCATGCTTTGTACAATCAGCTTTATACACAGGTGTACTGCAAGATGTATAAACGACTGCAACCCTTGTACCAAAGTATTCGCCGTATCACCGGTTATCCAAAGTAGGTTAAGGTAGATCTATTGGTCATTTATGCTTTTTTTAGCTTGGCCGATAGCTTGGTATTCCGCTCTTAAAAGGTAGTTATTGATGGCCAGTATTCTTGATAGTGTTGATCAGCGCACACAGCTCGTTGGAGAAAATCGTTTAGAAATCTTGATGTTTAGCCTGCACGGTCGTCAATTGTTCGCCATCAATGTTTTTAAAGTACAAGAAGTGGTGCGTTTGCCTAAGTTGACTTTGATTCCTCAGCGTCACCCGCACATGTGCGGTGTGATTACTTTGCGTGGTAAAACCATTCCGGTGATTGATTTAGCCCAAGCCATTGGTATGCGTCCGCTGCTGCAAAATGAAAATAGCACTGTGATCGTTACGGAATATAACCGCTCGATTCAAGCCTTCTTGATTGGTAACGTTGAGCGCATTGTTAACCTGAACTGGGAGTCTATTCAGCCACCGCCAAGCACCGCTGGTCGTCAGCATTACTTAACCGCGATTACCCGTGTTGAAGAGGCGATTGTAGAAATTATTGATGTTGAAAAAGTACTTGCAGAAATAGTGCCAATGAATACAGCTATTTCTGCCGAAAAGCTTAATAACCCTTTGCTGGCAAAAGCCCGCGGTCGTGAGGTTTTGATTATTGATGATTCAACCGTAGCGCTTAATCAGTTAAGCGATGCTTTAGGCCAGCTCGGTATTACCGTGCATAAAGCCACGGATGGTCTCAAAGGTTTGCAGCAGCTGCAACGATGGGCTGATCAAGGTGAGGTGCTAACAGATAAGCTATTAATGGTATTTACCGATGCCGAAATGCCTGAAATGGACGGCTATCGTCTTACCACGGAAATTCGCAATGATCCGCGCTTGCGCGATCTGTATGTGGTGATGCATACCTCGCTGTCTGGAAGTTTTAATGCGGCAATGGTCGAAAAAGTGGGGTGTGATAACTTCTTATCTAAATTTCAACCCGACCGTTTAGCTGACGTGATTCATGAGCGCTTATTAGTCGATGAGAGTTAATTGTTTAATTCTTCTGCTGCTCACTGCAAAAGGATCGTGTTTGACAGAGCCGTGCGGCATTTAATCAACCTCGTCGTGCCATTAAACAGGCATAATAGCCACATTAAAGGCTTAACTAAGGTGCATACGCATGGCTTTGATTGGAGATATGAATACCCTGCAAATCATTCGACAGGCTGATTTCGGCGTGTATTTGGATGGTGGCCCAGATGGGGATATTCTTTTACCGCGGCGTGAAATGCCTAAAGATGAACCCTGTGAAGATGAAGATTGGCTTAATGTCTTTGTTTATTTGGACAGTGAAGACCGTATCATCGCCACCACGCGTAAGCCAAAAATCAAAGTCGGCGAGTTTGCCAGCCTAAAAGTGGTGGATATCAACCGCATCGGTTTGTTTTTAGATTGGGGCTTAAGCAAAGATTTGTTGCTGCCACACTCTGAAGAAAAGCGTCCGTTGCAGGTTGGCGATTATTGTGTGGTGTATGCCTACATTGATCAGCGCACTAAGCGCATTACTGCAACGGCTCGTTTAGACCGTTATTTAGATCTTACGCCCGCCACTTATAGCGTCGGTGAAGCAGTAGATTTGCTAATTGTTGAGCCAACTGACTTAGGCTTTAAAGCGATTATCAATGGCAAGCATTGGGGACTTATTCATAAAAATGAAGCCTTTAAGTTTTTGCGCGGTGGTATGCAAGAACGTGGTTTTATCCGAGAAATCCGTGCAGATGGTTTGCTTAACCTTAGCCTGCAGCCCCAAGGCCGCGAACTGCGTGACAGTTTGAGTGACGCAATTGTGGCCAAACTGGATGCCAACAACGGTCGTTTGCCGCTCAGCGACAAAAGCCCCGCCAGTGAAATTGCTGATATGTTTGGTGTCAGCAAGGGTAATTTTAAAAAAGCCATTGGCGGCCTGTACAAGCATGGTGTCATTCGTATCCTGCCAGATGCAATTGAACTTGTTTAGATTGGCTGTAACGAGGCTTAAATGCGCATTATTTATGGACTAGTAGTAGCTGCACTGTGCGTTGCGGTGGTGTTCGGCGTGCAGCAATGGCGTGGTCCTGTGTTGCCAGGCTTGACTGTCGAGTTGATGCCTCTAGAGCTGCGTATTGTCGCCAGTGGCGAGGTGCGCTATCAGTCGTTGGCGCGCATTGGCAGTGAGATGACTGGCACAGTGTTGGCGCGGCATGTGCGTGAAGGCGATCGGGTCAATAAAGGCGATTTACTGATTGAGCTTAATCCCGATGAGTTGCAAGCACGTTTCGATCAAGCAAAAACCCTGTTACAGCAATTGCGTGAAGTCAGTCGCCCGCAAGCACAAGCGGCTTTAGCCGAGGCACGGGATAATCTGCGTCAAGCCAGCCGTGAAGCGCGCCGTCGAGAAACGCTGGCGGTGAAAGGTGTTATTGCTGCCGAGCAGCTTGAGCAAGCGCAGCGTATTGAGCTCAATGCCAAAACAGCCTTAACCCGCGCCCAGCTTGTTGCTGATTCATTAGCAGCGGGTAGCACAGAAGAACAATTACTGCAGCAGCGTATTGTTAGCGCCGAGGCAGAACTGGCGAAAACCCGTATCTATGCACCCTTTGCGGGTCGTGTACAAACGCGTAATGTTGAACCTGGTGATTTAGTGCAGCCCAGTAAAGTACTGCTGGAAATTGCCCGCAGTGATGGCCTAGATCCTGATGGCGTTGCCAGTGATGGTTTGGAAGTCGTGGTGGCGTTGGATGAGAAAAACTTTGCTCCGCTCAAGCTACAGCAACCGGTGCAATTGATCGCTGATGCCTGGCCAGAACAAACAGTGCCCGGCGTGGTGAGTTTTATTGCGCCTGCCGTCGACAGTTCGCGCGGCACTATTGATGTGCATATCAGCGTATTGTCCGATGACTCAAATTTTTTGCAGGGTATGACGGTATCGGCCAATATCATCGCCGCCGAGCGCGAGCGCACTTTAGTGCTGCCGAATGATTACCTCCTGATCGGCTCAGCAGGTCAGCCTCAGGTTTTGCGCTGGCAGGATGGCGCCGTGCGTTCGCTTGATGTGCAGCTGGGTTTGCGCAATATGACCCACAGCGAAATTCTCTCTGGTTTGGCTGAAGGTGATGTTGTGGTGCAGGCTGGCAAAGTCAGTGATGGCCAGCGCGCTCGTGTACGTTTTGAGCAGGCGCAGCATGTCATTCGTTAGCCAAATTGTCGCTTTGCGTCATTCGTTATGGATTGAATGGCGTATTGCATTGCGCTTTTTAGCAGATAATCCACTACAGACATTATTGATCAGTGTGGCTATTTCGGTGGGAGCCGCAGTTATTGTGTTTATCACTGCCTTGATGATGGGGCTGCAAAATAACGTGATCGAACGCACCCTTGGTACCCAAGCACACATCCGTATTGAAGCCACCCAGCAGCATAATAATTTTTCTGCAACACCTGAGGGTACTTATGTTTGGGCGTTAGAAAGCCCACGTGCGCAGCGTCTGCAAACCATTAATAACTGGCAGGAAGTACGTGATGCTTTGGATCATTATCCGGGGTTACAGACCGTTTCGCCGCTTATTTCCGGCCCAGCTTTTGCACAAAAAGGTAATGCACGCGCTTCAGTGGCGCTGATGGGTATTGATCCGGAGCGTTATGCTGGGGTTATCCAACTCAAGGATTATCTATTGGAAGGGCGTTTTAGTGTCGGCGCCAGTGATGTCATGATTGGCAGTAAGTTGGCTGAAGATTTAGGGCTGCGCAGCGGTGATAAACTGCGTTTAGACGCTGGTGATAATCGTCAAGCGATTATGGATGTTGCCGGCGTGTTTGAACTGGGCGTGCGCGAATTAGACAGTCGCTATGGCTATACCGACCTCAAGCAAGCACAAACTTTATTGAATCTGCCCGGCGGCATTACGATTTTAGAATTGAAAATTGCTGATGTCTTTGCAGCTGAATATTGGGCGCAGCGTATTGAGCAACTTACCGGTTTGCATGTGCAAAGCTGGATGGAAAGTAATGGCCAGTTACTTAACGCCTTGCGCTCACAAACCATGACCACACAAATGATTCGGGTATTTGTCGCGATGTCGGTGATTTTCGGCATTGCCAGTGTCTTGGCCGTCAGCGTGGTGCAGCGTACCCGTGAGATCGGTATTTTACGGGCGATGGGCAGTTCGCAGCAGCAAATCTTACGGGTGTTTCTCTTACAGGGCGGTCTTTTGGGGCTCTGTGGTTCACTCTTAGGCGTGATGGTGGGGTATGTCTTAGTACAGGTGTTTAATGGTATCGATGAGCGTTTGTTTGTGATTCGCTTGGAGCCTTCGATATTGTTATCAGCGATTTTAATTGCTACGGCGTCCGGTGTAATCGCAGCGATGGTACCCGCCCGTCGAGCGGCTCAATATGATCCGGCAGTGGCGATTCGTTATGTCTAAATCACCGTTACGAGCCCACGCCAGCGACCAGCAGGTGGTGTTACAACTTGATCAAATCAATAAGATTTTTAATGCTGATACGCCGCTGAAAAATCATGTGCTGCATGATATTTCATTGCAGGTCAGTCGTGGTGAGTTGGTGGCTCTGGTGGGCACTTCCGGTTCTGGTAAAAGTACCTTGCTCAATGTCATGGGCTTGTTGGATGTTGCTTCAGCCGGTGAGCTGCGCATTCAAGGGCATCTGGTGCAAGGTTTGACCGAGCAGCAGCGTACGCAATTGCGCAGTGAGTCGATTGGTTTTGTCTTTCAGTTTCACCATTTGATCAGTGCTTTTAGCGTATTGGACAATGTGTTGATGCCGTTGATGTTACGTTTTGGCAAGCCTTCCGCTGAGCAAATTGCTTACGCTGAATACTTGTTGGGCGAGGTTGGGCTGACACAGTTTATGCGCCAATCGACCAATCGTTTATCCGGAGGCCAGCAACAGCGGGTGGCGATTGCGCGCGCGTTAGTGACGCGTCCGGCTTTGGTCTTAGCTGATGAGCCCACTGGTAATCTTGATACGCAAACGGCTGATGAAGTATTTGGCTTGTTTGAGCGTTTTAACCTTGAGCATCAATGCGCGATTGTGATTGTCACCCATGACCCACGTTTAAGCGCGCGCTGCCCGCGCACCATTCGTCTGACCGATGGACGTATTGTTTATGATGGTGCCTCCAAGGATCTACCCAGCGTGTTCGCCAACTCCGGGAGCGCGGGCAGCCTGCCCACAGAGGTTTGCTGACTCAATCAGTGATACCGTGTTAAGAGCGCGAACCGCTGGCTCGCAAAACGTGCATTATGGTTTACTAGGAGCGCGAACCGCTGGCTCGCAAAACGTGCATTTTGGTTTGCTAAGAGCGCGGGCCGCTGGCTCGCAAAACATGCATTATGGTTTGCTGGGAGCGCGGGCCGCTGGCCCGCAATACAGACGCAATTGCTGGCAAGCTTCTCGGTGTTTCTCGACGTTGTGCTGAATCTATTTCTCCCTTAAATTATCCTGCCTTGATTTGTAGTTACGTCATCCATGACGACGCTGATCGCTACACCAACACTTACCCTCAAAGTACCGCACGCACAGGATTACTCATACCAACCAAGACAGCTTTAACGTATTGGCAGTAATGTCAGACGCTGCTTGCCATACACTGTGTTGTTATCTTTGTAGCCCACCGGCAGTGGATAGAGCTTGCCTGCGCTCCCAGCCGGCAGTGGGTAATGCGGGCTATACGGGTTGTCCGACTGACCGGTAAAACTTGCCGCAGACAAAGGTATCGGGCGTGAAAAATCGATCAGCATGATTTGACTATTGCTGGCTTGCGACTTTGTGGTGACAGCCGTGTTTTTCTGACGGCTACTTAACAAAGTATCGATCAGAAAGTCTGCTTTAGCCGCTGCAGAGCTTTGCCAAAAAGGGCTGTCATCGCGCCCTAATAGATGGTCCAGCCAAGCCGGGTAGCTATGCTGATTGTGCAGGGTAAAGGCGTGCTGCAGACTGCTTGGCAGTGTTTGTAATTCTTGCTTAAACAGTTGCGCTTGTGCTTGCGCTAAAAAGCGTTCCAGCCAAGCCGTATGCTCTTTCGATAAAGGCTGCTGGGCATTGATGGCGGTGAAACTTTGCAGCGCTTGTCCGGCTGCTGCACGTTGCTCGCTGGGTCGTTTTTGTACGGCTGTTTTTAATGCCTCTGGCATACCTCCAGCGCTGAGCATCTGTTGTAATTGCGTTACCAGCCAAGACCGCTGTTGCGCGGTATTTTGCAGAGCAAGGCTTGCTGCCACAGGTTTTTTAGCCAGTTGTTGCGCAAGGTTTTCTGCGCGCTCAGGACTGGCCCAACTGCTGGATAATTGCATACCATAACCCGGTTGCGTCAGGCGTTGATTAGCTGCGCTGAGCCAGCCTTGTTGCGGATCTTGATCATAGGGATAGAGCATGGGGTCAGCGTAACCTTCCCAAGCCACCTTGGCATCCCAGCCTGCCGAAGGAAATAGCCCGCGACTGTTGCGACGGTTTGGATAGATGCCAGTTACTTGCCAAGCAATGTGCTGGGCATCAGCCAGTAACACGTTAGCCGGCAGTGCACGCAGATCTTGGGCAATCTCTGTCGCACTCTCCACGCTCTGGCTACGTAATAACTGCCACAGTGCGTTGAGGCTGCGATCATCGGAGTGGCGCGTTTGCTGCAGGGCTAAACCATAACCGCTGTTGCTGTGAGCTGGCAATGCGATCAAAAGAGGACCATGCGCGGTACGGTATAGGGTTTCTCGAATAGGGCGTTGGCCGCGTACAAAGAAAGTCTCCATACGTTGCTGTGCAGGCTGCCATGTATTTTCAGAGAAATATTCAAGGCGGCCATTATGCTGGCGCAGTTTTTCAATAAACACATCCTGCGTATCCGCCATTACGGCGCTGATGCTATAAGCCAGCTTGCCATTAAATCCCGACATCACTAAAGGCACGCCGGGGAGGGTTAAGCCGGCAGCATGCAGTTGTGGCGAATGTAAATTGACCCAGCTGTACAGGGAAGGCTGCGGCTTTGTGTTGCTTAAAGCCGTTGGCGCAGCGTGCAGCGTATTCAGGGCTAATAGGCTGCGGCGGTTGGCGCTGTGCTGCGGGCTGACGGCCCAACTGCTCGCCAGCGGTGCTTGTAAAACATTGACTGCCGCGAGTTGATTGAGTGTTTCAGTCAGTTGCACAGTGTGAGCGCGTAAGGCGCTGTTTTGCAGAATTGATTGCGGCAGCGTCAGTAACTTGTCGGCATCATTGTGCGCCACAGGTTCGTCCGGATAAATCGGCAGCAGCCAAGGCAAATACTTGATATCTAAATGCTTCGCTAAGGCTAAGGCTAAAATCTCTTCGGCTAAGTTACCGCTTTGACTAAAGCTAAACAGGCTAAAGAGTAAGGCGCTGTCCTCAGCTTTCCAGTAGTCAGGTTTATAATTGGCCTGCGCCAACTCGGGCGGTAAGTTGTCACGCATCTGATACAGATAGGCATTGATACCGCGTGCATAAATCTCGAAATAGCTTTGTAGATTTTCTGGCGCATTTTTATAGAGATCTTGCGCTTGGGCTTGCAGATGAATCGAGCGCATTAAACGATCGACATTGAGCATCTCAGCACCATGTAACTCAGCCAAACGTCCTTGCGCTAATAAGCGCAGTTGCAGCATCTGTGACAGGCGATCACTGGCGTGGCTGTAGCCTAAAGTAAAGAGTAAATCATGAAAATTACTCGCCTCAATTAACGGCATGCCTGCAGCGTTTTTAGCAATATGACTGGACTGGGCAATACCTTGCACGCGCAGCACGCCGCTATCGGGTAACACACTTTTTGCTGCGCGAGACTCTAATAACTGGCAACCCGACAAACTGCCCAATGCACTGAGCAATAGCACTGCGCCCATTGCAGGCATAGAAAGGAATGGCAAGCCAGATAGAAGGCGCATAGTGATCGTCCGCGTAGGTCAAGTCAAAGAGGGCAGGCAGGTCAAACCTGCAGGCGCCTATTGTAGGCCGTTAACTGTTATCCTTCACGCTCTTTTGCAGTGATTGTCATTAATAGCTAAGGGTATACAGCGTGTTGCAAACAGAAAAACAGTATGTGCAGTGGCAAGACAATGAGACAACTCGCAACACGCTGTGGCTATCGGAAAGCAACCAGCCGCCGCCCGTGCGCATTGTCATAGTTGATGATCAAACGACAGCCGATAAGGCCTATCGTTTGGCGTGTGAAGGCACTTCGATGCTGTGGCGTGGCGACTTTCATAATGCGCGACAATTACTGCAAGCGCTGACTCGACGCATCGAGCGCAGCGAGCAGCGCAAAGCCAGCAAAGCAACTCAGTTCGGCAAACCCGTGTCTGACACGGCAGTGATTGCCAACCTGTTTCACCAACAACGCCTAGTGCAAGCGCAGCGCGCGCGGGTGTTAAGTCGTCTATTGTTGGAGTTGGATGCTGGCTATGTCAGCCGCTTGCGTCGTGCACCTGAGTTTAGCGCAGCCTGTACTGCAGCTTTTGGTGAGTTGGGCGAGTCTTGTTTAATGTCATTTCGCGACCTGCAAGGGGCTTTAGGTGCCGCGCAATGGCGAGAAAAGGGTGTCCCCATTAGCACATTAGATATTTCAATTTTCCCCCATTACGGGGTATTTGCCCCGACACGCCATGAATATGTGCAGTTGCTGCTTGATGCGCCGTTGCCTGCTGTGCATGATTTGGCCTTTGATATTGGTACCGGCACGGGCCTGTTAGCCATCATCCTTGCACAGCGGGGTGTTAAACAGGTGGTGGCCACTGATCTCAATCCTCGCGCTTTAGCCTGCGCTGCCGATAATCTGCAGCGCTTAGAACTCGCCAGCATTGCGTTGCAGCAAGCCGACTTGTTCCCCACGCAGCAGCCGTTAGCCAACTTAATTGTCTGCAACCCACCTTGGCTGCCAGCCAAACCCAGTTCGCCGCTGGAGTACGCGGTTTACGATGCCAAGAGCGCGATGTTGCGAGGCTTTCTGCAAGATGCTAGTAAGCACTTAGCGCCACAGGGTGAAGTCTGGTTGATCCTTTCTGATCTAGCCGAGCACTTACAATTGCGCACCCGCGAAGCGTTGCTCGACTGGTTTGCTGAGGCGGGTTTAACCGTGAAATACCGTCTTGATACACAACCCAAACACGGCCGCAGTCTAGATAAGAGTGATCCGTTGTATGCCGCGCGTAGTGCGGAAGTGACGTCGTTGTGGTGTTTGCAGGCGCAATCGTTGAAGACGCTCTAGCTGATGCATTGGTGACAGGCAGGTTGAGTGATTGTTAACTCTATAAGCAAACCCCATTGACCTACGACAAGGCGTTTTTTGCGTGCTTAGTTAAACTCAATTGATAATGTTGCACATGCGATGTGCAGCGGCGTTAAGTGAGGATTTGAGCATGCAGACAACCCGTTGGTTGATGATTGACGGCAATGAAGCCACCGCAACGATTGCCCACCGTTTAAGTGAGGTGTGTGCGATTTATCCGATTACTCCAGCCTCGGCCATGGGCGAGTGGGCGGATGAGTGGTCGGCGCAAGGGCGCACCAATCTGTGGGGCACTGTGCCCCATATTGTCGAGATGAAAAGTGAGGGCGGAGCGTATGGCGCTGTGCATGGCGCTGTGCAGCTCGGCATTTTAGCCACCACTTTTACTGCTTCGCAGGGTTTGCTGCTGATGATCCCCAATATGTACAAGCTCGCCGGTGAGTTGACGCCCGTGGTGATTCATGTGGCGGCGCGCTCGTTAGCCTGTCAGGCCTTGTCGATTTTTGGTGATCACAGTGATGTGATGGCGGTGCGCCAAACCGGTTTTGCCATGCTCTGCGCCGGCTCGGTGCAAGAAGCGATGGACTTTGCTTTGATTTCCCACGCCGCCACTTTAGTTGGCCGTTTGCCTGTTTTGCATTTTTTTGATGGTTTCCGTACTTCCCATGAAGTGGCGAAAATCCAAGCCGTGGGTGATGAGGTGTTGCACGCGCTGATTTCCCAAGAGGCCTTACATGCCCATCGTGCCCGCGCCATGAGTCCAGATCATCCGGTGCTGCGGGGTACCGCGCAAAACCCTGATGTGTATTTCCAAGGCCGTGAGACGGTCAATAAGTTTTATCTCGCCTTTCCTGAGCGGGTGCAGCAGTTGATGGATCAGTTTGCTGAGCTGACCGGTCGCCACTATAAATTATTTGAATACCACGGCGCCGCAGATGCGCAGCGGGTGATTATCCTGATGGGCTCTGGGGCAGAAACCGTGCATGAGACGGTGGATTACCTGCAAGCGCAAGGTGAAAAGGTTGGTGTGCTGCGGGTGCGTCTGTATCGGCCGCTGGATGCGCAGGCGTTATTGGCCGCGTTACCCAGCAGCGTGCAACAGCTTGCCGTGCTCGATCGCACCAAAGAGCCGGGTTCAGACGGCGAGCCGTTGTATAAAGATGTGATTACTGCTTTGGCGCAAGCGCAGATGCAGGGCAATAGCCCTTTTGCCGAGCTGCCGACAGTCATTGGTGGGCGCTACGGTTTATCCTCTAAAGAATTTACTCCGGGCATGGTCGCGGCGATCTATAAAGAGCTGCAGCAGCCACAGCCAAAAAACGGTTTTACCATTGGGATCTATGATGATGTCACCCACAGCAGTTTGGCGTGGGATGAGCGTTGGCATACCGCTGCGCATAAAGAGTCAGTGCAGGCGCTGTTTTACGGTTTAGGTTCCGACGGCACGGTGAGTGCCAATAAAAACTCGATTAAAATTATTGGCGAAACCACGGATTTATATGCGCAAGGCTATTTCGTCTATGACTCGAAAAAGTCCGGCGCGATGACTGTGTCGCATTTACGCTTTGGCCCGCAGCCAATTCGTTCCACTTATTTGATTGGCGACCACCAAGCGCAATTTATTGCCTGCCATCAGCCGCAGTTTATTGAGCGTTTTGAGATGCTGGACAAAGCCGCTGAGGGTGCGGTGTTTCTGCTCAATACTGCGCATCCAGTGGATCTGGTCTGGGATGAGCTGCCGCGGCGCATGCAAGAGCAGATCATTGAGAAACAGATCCGTGTGTATTGCATTGACGCTTACGCGGTGGCGCAGCAAGCCAACATGGGTAAGCGCATCAATACCATTATGCAGACCTGTTTCTTTGCCATCTCTGGGGTACTGCCCCGAGAGCAGGCGATTACGGCGATTAAAGAGGCGGTGCAAAACACCTACGGCAGTAAAGGGCAGAGCATCATTGACTTTAACTTCCGTGCCATTGATGCCGCGCTGGCCAGTTTGCATGAAATGCCTGTGCCCAATGCAGCGACCAGCACCTTTGAACGACCGCCCTTGGTGGATGATAATGCTCCCGACTTTATTGGCCGTTTTACTGCACGCTTGATTGCCGGTGAGGGCGATCGCGTGCCGGTGAGTATGATGCCGGTGGATGGCAGTTTCCCGCTGGGCAGTGCTGCTTATGAAAAACGTAAATTGGCCTTAGAGATTCCAGTGTGGGATGCCGAGCTCTGCACCCAGTGCGGCAAATGCCCAATGGTCTGCCCGCATGCGGCGATTCGCAGCAAGTTGGTGCCCAAAGACTTGGTCGCCGATGCACCAGACCATTTTAAATCGCACCAGGTTTTGGGTCGTGATTACCCGGATGATCATGTGATGATGTATCAAGTTTCGCCCGATGACTGTACCGGTTGTGGTCTGTGTGTGGATATTTGTCCGATTCGCGATAAATCCAATGCGTCCCATAAAGCTTTGAATATGGAGCCCATTGAGCCAATTCATGCGCAAGAACAGGCCAACTGGCAGTTCTTCGAGGCCTTACCTGAATACACGCGAAGCCAAGTGAAACAGACCACCATTAAAGGTGCGATGTTGTTGCAGCCTTTATTTGAGTTTTCTGGCGCGTGCGTCGGTTGTGGCGAAACGCCGTATTTAAAACTGGCCACCCAACTGTTTGGTGATCGCATGGTGGTCGCCAATGCCACCGGCTGCTCCTCGATTTACGGTGCTAACTTGCCCACCACACCTTGGACAGTCAACGCCGAAGGCCGTGGCCCAGCGTGGAATAACTCGCTATTTGAAGACAACGCTGAGTTTGGCTTAGGTATGCGCATCGCCATTGATCAGCAGACCATGTATGCGCAAGAGTTGCTGGAAGAATTACGCAACAGCATCGGCAGTGAATTAGTTGATGCCTTACTCACAGCTGAGCAAAACACGGAACAAGAGATTGCCGAGCAGCGCATGCGCGTGGTGCAGCTTAAACAACGTTTGGCTGAGTTAAGCGATCAGCCACGGGCGCAAGAGCTGTTAACCGTGGCCGAGCAGTTGGTGGTGCGCAGTGTATGGATTATTGGTGGCGATGGTTGGGCCTATGACATTGGCTATGGCGGTTTGGACCATGTGCTCGCCTCGGGGCGTAATGTGAATATCTTGGTGCTGGACACTGAGGTGTATTCCAATACCGGCGGGCAAACTTCCAAAGCCACGCCGCGCGGAGCAGTAGCTAAATTCTCCAATGCCGGCAAACCTACCGCGAAAAAAGACTTGGCCATGCTCGCCATGGGCTATGAAAATGTCTATGTCGCCAAAGTGGCTTATGGCGCGAAAGATACCCAAACCCTGCGCGCTTTTATTGATGCGGCCGCGCACGATGGTCCGTCACTGATTATTGCTTACTCACCTTGTATCGCCCACGGGATTGATTTAACCCATAACCACCGTCAGCAAAACTTGGCGGTGAAAAGTGGGCACTGGCCGTTATTTCGCTATGAGCCTTCCCGCGTCGAGAAAGGTTTGAATCCTTTGCGTTTAGATTCAGCTGCGCCCTCAATTGATTACACCGACTTCAGCTCCACTGAAACGCGCTTCAGTATGCTCAACCGCACTTACCCAGAAGCGGCCAAGCAGTATCAAGAGCAAGCACAGGATGATGTGATCGCACGCTTTGCCCATTATCAGTCGCTGGCGGATTTGCCCGGTGCTGCAGATTTAGAGAAAAAGGAGTCAGGTGATGAGTGATTTATCCACTGAGTATTTAGGCCTGAAGCTAAAAAACCCGCTGGTACCATCCTCCTCGCCACTGACCGGTGATTTGGACAGCGCCCGTGAGTTGGAAGATGCGGGTGCCAGCGCCTTGATTCTGCCGTCGTTATTTGAAGAAAGTATTTTAGCTAGCGAAGCCGCCGCCGCCCGTTTTTTGCTGGAGCAGGATATTGGTTTTGGCGAAGCCGGTAGCTTCTTGCCGATTCCGGATGACTCGATCTATCAGAGCGAGTTGGATGAGTATTTGCACTATATTCAGACGCTCAAAAGCAGCCTGTCGATTCCAGTGATTGCCAGCCTTAACGGGATTTCTACTGAAGGCTGGACCCGTTATGGCCAGCAACTGCAAGAGTCCGGTGCTGATGCGCTGGAGCTCAATGTCTATTATGTCGCCGCCGATATGTTTGAGTCCGGTGCTGAAGTGGAAGCGCGTTATCTCAAGGTGCTGCATGAGCTTAAACAGCATGTGACAGTGCCAGTGACCATGAAATTGTCTTCGCAGTTCAGTTCGGTTGGGCATTTCGTGCGCAGTTTGCAAGAGGCAGGTGCGCAAGGGGTGTCATTGTTTAACCGCTTTTATCAGCCGGATATTGACCTGCTGACCCGTGAAGTGGTGCCGACCATCAGTTTGTCGTCTTCCTATGAAAATCTGCTACGCATCCACTGGGTTGCCACTTTGTTCGGTAAGGTCGATTTATCATTGGCGGTGACTGGCGGTGTGCATACTGCAGAGGATGCGCTGAAAGCCTTAATGGCCGGTGCGGATGTGACCCACTTATGCAGTGTATTGCTTAAGCACGGTCCACAGGCGCTCGCTGCAATTGAACAGGGCATGCGCGAGTGGATGATGGAGCATGAGTATGAGTCGGTGCAGCAATTCAAAGGCAGTGTTTGCCGTGAACGAGCCATTGACCCCAGTGCCTATGATCGCGCCAACTATGTGCAAGTGATGCACAGCCATCGTAGTGCTAAAGGGGTGTGGCGATAAATCTTAGGCTTGATATTGTTTTCTTGTACGAGTGAGTCAGGCCTGTGCACAGTGTAATCAAAACAACAGGATTGCTGGCCATTATGCCTTGTCGAGCTCGTCTGTATTGTGCTGTTGTTGCTGCCAGAGTTTGGCGTAGTAGCCATCGTGGGCCAACAGTTCGCTGTGGCTGCCGCTCTCGACAATCTCGCCTTGCTCCATGACTAAAATGGTGTCGGCATCGCGGATTGTCGATAAACGGTGGGCAATCACCAAGGTCGTGCGTTGGCGGCTGACTTCGTGTAGTGCGTTGAGGATCACTTGCTCAGAGATGGAGTCGAGTGATGAAGTGGCTTCATCAAGAATCAATAGTGGTGGATTCTTTAGCAGGACGCGCGCGATGGCAACTCGTTGTTTTTCACCGCCAGAGAGCTTTAAACCGCGCTCGCCAACTTTGGTGTCATAACCATCAGGCAAACTATTAATAAAATCATCCAAGTGCGCCTGGCGAGCTGCGCGCTTAACTTCGGCTTCGCTGGCACTCGGTCGGCCGTAGGCTAAGTTGTTGTAGAGGGTGTCGTTAAAAAGCACGGTGTCTTGCGGCACCACACCAATGGCTGTGCGCAAACTGTCTTGGTTGAGATGACGGATATCTTGACCATCAATGCTGATGCTGCCGCTGTCGACATCAAAAAAACGAAACAATAGGCGGGCGAGCGTCGATTTGCCAGCACCACTGGCTCCGACCACGGCGAGAGTGTGACCTGCCGGGATGGTAAAACTCACGCCTTTTAAAATGGTTCGATCAGGACGGTAGCTGAAGTGCACATCGCGGAACGTGACTTCACCTTGGCTTACTGTTAAGGGTTTGGCATCAGGTGCATCTGCAATGGCAGGTTTATCGCCTAAGAGGCCGAATAGACGTTCCACGTTTACCAATGACTGGCGGATTTCACGGTAGACAAAGCCCAACGCATTCAACTGAATAAATAGCTGAATCAGATAGGCGTTGACCATGGTGAAATCACCTAAGGTCATCTGTCCGCTGGCCACTTCGCGCACGGCCATGGCCATAATGACTACAAGCGAGGCACCAATAATAAAGGCCTGTCCGGTGTTGAGTGCTGCCATCGATAAGCGATTTTTTAGGCGTGCCTGCTCCCAGAGCTCTAGACCCTTATCATACTGCTGGGCTTCATAGGCTTCGTTATTGAAGTATTTAACCGTTTCGTAGTTGAGTAGGCTGTCGATGGCGCGCGAGTTTGACTCATTGTCACGGTTGTTAGCTTCACGCAGAAAACTGGTGCGCCATTCGGTGACGCGGATGGAAAAGATCACGTAAATCACCACCGACAGCAAGATGGCCACGACATAGCTGACGTTGAAAGCCACCAATAAAACGCCGGTGACCATGACGATTTCTAGCAGGGTTGGGACGATATTGAATAAGGTGAAGCGCAGCAGGAAACTGATGCCATTGGTGCCGCGTTCGATGTCACGGGCGAGGCCTCCGGTTTTGCGATCCAGATGAAAGGCCAGTTCGCGGTTGTGTAGGTGACGAAACACCCGCAGCGATACGCGGCGCATGGCGCGTTCGGCAACGCGGGCAAAGATGGCGTCGCGCATCTCACTGAATAATGTGCTACCAAAACGTAGCGCACCGTAGGTCACAACCAGTACCAGCGGGATCCATAACAGCATGTCAGCGCCGCGGTTTTGGTCTAGGTAGTCAATGATGTATTTAAGTGCAATTGGGGTGGCAACGGTGGCGATTTTAGCGAGGATTAGCATGCTCACAGCTAATACGACTCGGCCTCGGAACTCAGCCAGATAGGGCCATAGACCAGCGATAATTTTCCAGTTGGTTTTGTGCTGGGCAGGATAGTTATTATCGGAAGAGGGGCGCACAGATGTTCCTTTATCGGTTACTAAACAACAAGAGGTATGACATGACGCGTGGGCGCTGATGTGGGCAGCAGGAGTTGAGTTTACCTCAGGGCTGTTCGTTAAGGGGATTATCTGCGCTAGGTAAGAAGGTAAATGTTCAAATGCAGTGTTGTGCAAGTGTTGTCCTATTTTAGATTCCTAGGCGTTTCTAACGTGGCGTTCCAGGTGTATCCATCTGGGAGCGCGGGCGGCTCGCCCGCAATATTTTGCTGGATGAGCTGATGATGTCGGTGACTTGCTAATTGTGTTTATTGTGCCAAGCGGGTTACGTATTGGCAGTGCGAGCTGTACTGAATCTGTTTTTCTCTCAGCGAGACATCCTGTCTCGATTCGGGCGCTGCGCCATCCATGGCTACGCTTGACACAGACCCAGTACAGCTCGCTTTGACCCTTTGTGTTGTTCGTTAGATGTGCGCCTGTCTCTATTTTTTTTTGCGCAGGTAATGGGAGTTTGGGTATCGCCTAGGAGCGCAGCGTGGCTGAGTGGAGCCTATAGCCCGCTTGGTGTTTTTGCTTTTGCGGGCGAGCCGCCCGCGCTGCGGTGCGCAGTTGGCCAGTGCCTAAAAAGAAAAATGCGCTCTAACCATAGAATACGAGTGGGTTAGAACGCATAAAAAGCAGAGAACTACTGTGTTATGACTTAAGCCAACATACCACCGTCCACGGTTAGGGTTGTGCCTGTGGTGTAGCTTGAGGCATCGCTGGCGAGGTAGAGCACGGCACCAGCCATTTCGCTTGGATTAGCCACACGCTTGAGTGGGATAATTTGCAAGGCGTGTTTCAAAATAGTTTCATTTGAAGTCAGGGCTGAAGCAAACTTGGTATCGGTTAAGCCTGGCAGCAGAGCATTGCAACGAATGCCAAAAGACGCACAATCTTTGGCGAACGCTTTGGTCATGCTAATGACCGCGGCTTTGGTCACCGAGTAAATACCTTGCAACTGTCCAGGCGATACGCCATTGACTGAAGCAACGTTAATAATGCTACCGCCGCCATGCTCACGCATCAATTTGCCAGCTTCGACTGACATAAAGAAATAACCACGAATATTGACATCAACGGTTTTTTGGAATGCGCCGAGATCGGTATCTAAAATATTACCGAAGTGTGGGTTCGCGGCGGCGTTATTTACTAAAATATCCAGACGACCAAACTGCTCACGAATCTGCGCAAACACGGCACTGATTTGCTCCATTTCGCCGATATGGCAGGCCATCGCTGTGGCTTTTCCGCCTGCTGCAGTAATGGTTGCAACCACTTCTTCACAGCTTTCAATACGACGACTGGAAACAATCACATGTGCGCCTTGTTGCGCCAGTAACTGGGCAATGGCAGCACCGATGCCGCGACTGGCACCTGAAACAAAAGCAATTTTTCCATCAAGATCAAATAGTGTAGTTTTAGACATGTTTTTCCCCTTGGACGTGGCGTTATAGCGTTGATTTTTTTATGACGTTAAGCGCCATTTGCTCTAACAAAGCATTCAGTTGCACAAAAGGGGCAAAGCGTTTGTCTTTGGTTTGCCCGTGATAAAAACGGTAGTAAATTTGCTGCACAATGCCGGCTAAGCGGAATAGGCCGTAGGTGTAATAAAAATCAAAGTTTAGAATTTCAATACCGGCTTTTTTGGCGTAGTAATCAACAAACTCTTGACGGGTCAGCATGCCCGGCGCATTGCTGGGCTGGCGACGCATCATCTGTACTGGAGCAGGGTCTGCTGCTTCAATCCAATAGGCCAGCGTGTTGCCTAAGTCCATTAAAGGATCGCCAATAGTGGTCATTTCCCAATCCAGTACACCAATGATTTGCATGGGGTTTTCGGGATCAAGAATCACATTATCAAAACGGTAATCGTTATGGATAATCCCAGGCTTAGGGTGATCGGCTGGCATTTTTTCCTTGAGCCAAGCTTTTACGTCAGTCCAGAGTGGCGCATCCGGTGTTAGGGCTTTTTCATAACGATCGCTCCAACCGCTGATTTGCCGCTCAACATAACCTTCGGGTTTGCCCAGTTCTGCAAGGCCACAGGCCTCATAGTCGACTTGGTGCAATTCAACCATCTTGTCGATGAAGCTTTCACACAGCGCTTTAGTTTTTTCTGCCGTTAAATTTAACTCAGCAGGAATGTCAGAGCGCAAGATGGTGCCTTCAACGCGCTGCATCACATAAAACTCATCACCAATGACGGATGAATCGGTGCAGTGCACATAAGCTTTAGGGCAGTAAGGAAAGCCATCATTGAGACGGTTAAGAATCAGAAACTCACGCCCCATATCGTGTGCTGACTTGGCTTTTTTGCCCAATGGTGGACGCCGTAACACTAAATCTTGTTCGGGGTAAGACAATAAATAGGTGAGATTGGAGGCGCCGCCAGGAAACTGGCGAATTTTGGGTTCGCCAGTGAGGTGCGGAAGGTGTGCTTTGAGGTAGCGCGCAATCACTGCAGCATCCAGCTCTTCACCTTCGCGCGCTTGGATTGTTTGATCGGCAATGGTCATATCTGGCCCTTATCTTTATAAATTGGCTAGCTAGAGTTCAGTGCCTTAATCTAATGGCCAGGGTGGTGATCCTCAAGCCTTATAGATTTGTTATTGTTTTCAGTGATGTTGTCTTATCGGTTTAGCTTATGGGGCGGTTAAGCTTGCAACTCTAGCCAAATGGGCGCGTGATCAGAAGGTTTCTCCATGCCGCGCAGCTGATAATCAATACCGGCATTGAGTAAGCGCGGCTTTAAAGCTGGGCTGACCATAATCAGATCAATGCGTAAACCGCGTTTGGGTTGATCTTCAAAACCACGGCTACGGTAATCAAACCAACTGAATTGATCATCCACAGAGGGGTGCAAATAACGGAAACTGTCGACGAGGCCCCAGTCTTTGAGCTTTTGTAACCACTGGCGTTCTTGTGGTTGAAAACTGCACTTACCGGTTTTTAACCAGCGTTTCGCATTGTGCTCGCCAATGCCAATATCGCAATCTTGCGGGGAGATATTAAAATCACCCATGACCACTAAGGCATCCTCTGGAGTAAAGCGGGTCTCAAGCAGATTTTGTAAGTCAGCATAGAATTTAATCTTGTCTGGAAACTTGGTCGGATGGCTAATATTTTCGCCTTGTGGAAAATAGCCATTCATCACAGTAATGAGTGTGCCATTACTGTCAGCATAAACGCCCCAAATAAAGCGGCGCTGGGCGTCGTCTTCGTCATCTGGGAAACCTTTATGCATGGCTAAAGGTTTTAAACGTGATAACAGAGCAACACCGTAATGGCCTTTTTGACCGTGATAATGAACCTCATAGCCTAAATCACGTACCATCTGTTCAGGAAACTGCTCATCCGCTACCTTGATTTCTTGCAAGCCGATAACATCGGGTTGATGGGTCGCAATTAACTCTGCCAATTGGTGTGGGCGTGCGCGTAGGCCATTGATGTTGAAAGAAATGAGTTTCATAAGACGCCTTATAGGTGAACGAAAAAACGAGTAGAGCATGAAGTTAAGCCGCTAAGGATAACTAAATCGTAGAGCTTGAGCGATTATCTGGCTATGCTGCACCAAGTATTCCTGTTAATCACATCTTGAACAATCATCTAAAACAGCGTTGGAAGTCAGCATTGCATGTGGAAATTAAATTTACGCCAATTGATTTTATTGTTAACGCTATCTACAGCAGTGTTGGTGTTGGCGAATACGTTCTACACCAGTTATCAAACTCAGCGCGAGCTACTTATTGCGCAAACGTTAGAAGCCAACCAAGCCTACGCCGCTAAGCTGGCCAGTAGCATTGAGGATTTTTTGTCTGCCGCGCAGCAACAGCTAGCCTTTGCAGCAAAAGACGTGGTGCTGGCTGAACAGGATCCCGCTAAACTTGAGCATATTGTTACTCGTTTAAAACAACAAACAGACAGCTTTAACTCGGTCTGGGTGAGTAATGCAGAGGGTACAGCGCTTGCAGTGACACCCAAAGCCTTGGACTTACTTGGCAATAAAATTGACAGCCCAGGCGCTAAGCAAGCACTTCGTGAACGTAAGCCTCTGATCAGCACGCCTTATGTTTCAGTAACAGGTCGCTTATTGATATTTATTTCTCATCCTGTATTTGATGCAAAAGATGAGTATTTAGGTTTTATTGGTGGGACCATTTATCTGCATGAAGAAAGCATCTTACATTCCCTGCTAGGTCAGCACTATCATTCAGATGAGTCGTATATTTATGTGGTTGATCAAAGCTCACGGCTGATTTATCACCAAGAACCTGAGCGCGTGGGTGAGATTTTTTTAGGTAACCCTGTGATAGAGCAGATGATTTCCGGTCAGTCTGGTAGCATGCAATTAAGAAACTCTCGAAATATTGAGATGCTAGCAGGCTATGCTCCGGTACCCAGTGCTGGCTGGGGCGTGGTGGCGCAACGCTCCTTGAATGCCACTTTGTCGGGGATGAATCAACAGATGTTATCTGTAGCGAGATACAGTTTTCCGTTTTTTTTACTGATTATGTTCGTGGTATGGGTGATGTCAAAGTGGATTTCTCGACCACTTTGGCAGTTGGCACGCAGTGCAGAATCTTTAGATAAGCCCAATATGAATGCACAGATTGCTACGATTCATGCGTGGTATTTTGAAGCGTCACAGCTGCGGCGTGCGTTGCTGAGGGGCTTGGCTGGTCTGAATAAAAAGATGGGTAAGCTGAGCTTGGAAAATATTACCGATCCCTTAACCAGCTTGATTAATCGACGCGGCATGCAAGCGACGCTGAATGAATGGGAGGCTGAGCGACAGCCTTTTTCGGTAATTATGTGTGATATTGATCATTTTAAGCAGGTGAATGACACCTTTGGTCATGCTGTAGGTGATCAAGTTTTGCAGTTTGTTGCCAAGCATATGCTTGAATCCTCTCGTGAAGGTGATCTTGTCTGTCGCGTTGGCGGTGAAGAATTTATGCTGTTATTACCCAATACCGACCTGAGTCTTGCGAAGAACGCTGCTTAGCGACTGCGCCTACGTATTGCTAATGATGTTTGCTCATCTATTGGACAGGCGGTGACGCTGTCATTTGGTGTGTCGAGCTGGATACCAGGGCAAGCAAGTATTACTGAAGTGGTGAGTAATGCTGACCATGCCCTGTACTCTGCAAAAAAAGCTGGACGTAATCGGGTGCATGACAGTGCAACGATAGCGTCGTGATGGTTGTTTAAATGAGTAGATTGGAAGCTAGAGCCCAGAGCGTATTGTGTTGTATTTTTTTTCACTATCTGCGCTTTTTCTGGGTTGCTTTATTCTGTAGCGCGATTTCAATACTGGGCTCAGTGGTCTATGCAGCAAACCCTGTAGAGGTGCAGGTTACGCCTAAAAGTGCGCTACTGAAAAAAAATATTGAGGCCTATATAGCCAACCTTTCGCAAGGTGATGTTAAGACTTTGCAAGCGGCGAAACGAGTAGTTCAGCAGCAAGCCGAAAAAGCCAGTCAGGCGCTTGGTTACTATCAAGCTCAGATTGTGGTGCGCATCAGTGAAGGTGATGAGCCGGTTTTGTATGTAGAGGTTGAGCGTGGCGAGCCAGTACGTCTGCGTACTGTTAATATTCAGGTCAATGGTGAAGCAGCTGATTTGCCAGCCTTTGCTGTGCCAGATGATAAACGCTTAAAAGTCGGGGCGCGTCTGGATCACAGCGCCTATGATGATGTGAAAAGCATGTTGCAAAACCAAGCGCTACGCTTTGGCTTTTTCGCTGCCGATTTCACTAAAAGTGAGTTGCTCATTGATCCGCAAATCGGCGCCGCCGATATCCATTTAGTCTTTGAAAGTGGCCCACGTTATCGCTTAGGTGAAGTCCGATTTTCTGAGCATGCCAAGATTGATCCAGATGTACTCGAGCGTCTGCTACCCTTTACGCCCGGCACGCCATACACCTCGGCGTTAGTTGCGAACCGCCGTCAAAAA
>JAAXZZ010000236.1 GCA_012719655.1 Gammaproteobacteria bacterium
ATATTCTGCCAGCCAAACTCGAGGTGCAGACACAACGCCCGTACCGCAAACCAAGTCAACGCAACAGCCCACGTCAGCGCCTGAACAGCAACATCATTTAACGCAAACAAAGGCTAGCCATGCAGCAGGTACAGAGCACACAGCTTCTACAAACCCGTTCAGCCAATTAAATAACCAAAGCAGCAGCCAGCAGAATTTTTCTTCCGAGCTATCAGGTCAGAACGCAAGAGATGAGTCCACACGCTTTCAAATCGACTCCATTGACAGCATGCTTACTCTTTACCGTCAGCAGCAAACAGAAACACTCCCTGATGGCATACAGAGCATCTCAGCATTGGTGCCGAAAAATTCAGCGTTGCAATACAATGTCACGCAGTTATTAGGCTCGTTAAACCAGCTACAAAAAAAAGCTGCGGAGCAAGCCCAGCAACAATTCGTAATGCAGTCTGTTGACAACATTAAAAGCAATCTTATTGACCAGCTCAAGACAGCTCACGATATCGATGCCGAGCATAAGATTCCTGAACAACATGCCAACACCATTGACCTTGTCGGCATGCTGTTTAACTTCCTCATCGAGGATGCAAGTCTTTCAGACACCAGTAAAGCAATTTTGTCGAACCTGCACTCACTTTATCTACAGGTTGCCCTACAAGACAAATCACTCTTTACGCGCCACCAGCATCCAGCTCGAAAGTTACTCAATAGCATGGCGCAGGCCGGTGTAATGTACTGCGGAGCTAGCGAAGAAAATGCACTGCAACAAAAAATGAAGTTTACTGTATCGCAAGCGTTGCAATCATTTAATGGCGACAGTGCATTATTCGAGTATCTACTGCAAGATTTTAATACTTTCGTTAACGCCTTAAAACAACGCATCGAATTGCGCGAGAAACGTGCGGTAGAAGCAGCAAAGGGCCGCGACAAATTACTGGCAGCACGAAACCAAGCTCGAGCATTAGTGGAAAACATCCTGAATCGTTTTTCACCGCCGAGCATTATGCGTATTTTTTTAACCCAAACCTGGGTTGATGTTTTAGTCTTTGCATTCTTACGTCATGGCCCAGCCAGTCAGCAGTGGCAGCGCTATGCCGAAGTTGCTCAACAGTTAGCCTGGAGCGGCACCGCCCTAGAAGAAGACGAGCAAAAGAAACTTGACGAGCTGCGTCTTGACTTACTTGAAGACCTACGCAAAGGCTTAGATTTGCTTGGCAGCCATCACCCAGACATGATCCGCAAATTACTGCAAGACCTCGTCGCCTGCCAACATGCCGTGCAAGCTCGTGAAACGCTAATTGCCGAACAGATGAGTCCAAAACTCCCTGAAAGCCAGCTCGGTACAATGCTTGGCGAGGATGCAGTACCATCAACACCACCACCGGCCAACAGCCTCTCAGAAAAAGCCAAGCAGTTCGCTTATCAACTCGAACATATTGACTTCGGCACATGGTTTGAGTTTGATAACCCCGCTGCGACACTCAAACTGTCATGGTTTAGCCCAACAACACGAAACTATATGTTCGTTGATAACTCAGGACAGCGCGTTGCAATCAAAGCTCTGACATCGCTTGCGCTTGAGCTTGAGCAAGGCAGTGCCCGCATTATTACCGATACCCGAGCAATACCATTGATGGACAGAGCTTTAAATGCTATTCAAAAATTACTTCAACGTTTTAACCATAAAACCAGCATAAGGTGAAGGCATTGACTATAGACGAACGTCGCCTCAATCAAAGACATGCGACTGAACAAGAGCTCGAAGCCTACGACATGCACACCGCACGTTTTATTGGCCGCTTTGTTGATATCTCGGAAGAGGGCTTCTTGCTATTTTGCCCGCAACTTGTAGATATCGATAGCGTCTGGCAAGTGCGTGTACTCGCTGCCAATGACCAACGTTTGCAGACATTACTTTCTTTCGGTGCAGAATGCTTATGGGTTCGTACAGCCGATGCAAAGGATCACTGCTGGGCAGGCTTTCAGATCATCGACATCACAGCTGAAGACACACGCAAACTACACGAACTCATCCCCCAATTAACCTAACAAAGCTGTATTTAGAGGAGTTATGGTCAAATCTGGTGTACGAGCATCAGGCGGTTTTCCTGTCTGATTGCTCCATTACTTGTTCGCCGTCTTGGAATTTAACGTTATTGACCACGAGGGTTAGCAGTTGAAATCCTTTCAGGCGGTTCCAG
>JAAXZZ010000237.1 GCA_012719655.1 Gammaproteobacteria bacterium
GATACTATATCTAAACCGTATCTATATCAGGAGTTCCCCATGCGTAAGCTGCCCACCCTTACCGCCCTGTGCTGCAGCGCTATTCTATCGCAGAGCCTCAGTGCTGCAACCTCGCAAGATCAGCTCAAGCACGAAGCTGCAACGCTAATCCCAGCGTTTGCTCAACACTTAATGGATACTGTGCAACAAGCCAAAGAAGATGGCGGTCCAGTAGCAGCGGTCGCAGCCTGCCAAACGCTCGCGCCAGAAATTGCCGAAGAGCATAGCAACCTCAACTGGAAGATTGGTCGCACCTCATTAAAAACTCGCAACAGTAATAATACCCCAGACGCATGGGAGCGCAGTGTGCTTGAGCAATTTGCTGAGCGTGCCGCCAACGGCGAAGATGCAAAAACCATCAGTTACGCAGAAACCGTCAATGGTCAGTTCCGCCTGATGAAAGCCATCCCGCTGCAAGAAGGCTGCTTAGGCTGCCATGGTAATGAGATTAAGCCTGCGATTGCTGCTGCTCTAAATGAGAAATACCCAAATGACCAAGCCACTGGCTATAGCGTAGGTGATATCCGCGGTGCATTCACTGTGCGCTATCTTGGAGCACAGCACTAAGCACTCAGGTTTCCTCAGCGCAGCGCATCGTTTAACCTGACGTTTAGCAAGTCTGCTTTATCCTTAACAGTCAACCCATGCTGTTAAGGATGGTTAGGCGTAAACCGCTAAAACTCGCAACAGATTTTTACCCACCGACTCGAACACCGTACACTGCACACAGATCAACCTTGAGAAGCGATATTAATCCGTGGACAGTTTAGTTTACGAAGCACTTGGCATTGGCTTATTACTCGGCACCCTGCTCGGCCTCACTGGTGCTGGCGGCTCATTGGTGGCTTTACCTTTATTACTGAGCCTGCACTTACCACTGCGTGACGCAGTCGGCGTAAGCCTTGGCGCGGTGGGTTTGTCCGCCCTGATCGGAGCCCTCGGCCGTTGGCGCGCCGGCGATGTGCATCTATTGCCTGTAGCGCTATTGACCGTTAGCGGCCTGCCCGGCAGCTGGCTCGGTCAACAACTGGGGCAGCTGATCAGCGAGTTCTGGTTGGTATTGGGCTTTTGTATTTTAGTGCTGTGGTCAGCATGGCGCATGTGGAGCAGCGCCAGCCTGCCTGAACAATCCGAGAAAAAACAGCTCAAGCGCGGCATGTTGATTTTTATTGGCTTTTGGGTCGGCGTGCTATCTGGCTTGATGGGCGTGGGCGGCGGCTTTTTAATTGTTCCAGCCTTATTGTGGTTCAGTCCGCTGTCGATGCTGGCAGCAACCGCCACCTCAATGGCAGTGATTGCTTTGGTCTCTGGTGCAGGCTTCTTAATGTACCTTGGCGCCGCACAACCACCGCTGCAATTACTTGCCGGCTTAACCATCGGCGGTGCCTGCGGTGTACTGCTGGGCAATAGACTGGCCACACAGCTTGGCGGTCCGATCTTGCAGCGCATCTTTGCCATTATGTTGTTAGCGGTCAGTTTATCGCTGGCCGCACAAAAATTATTACAGTTGCCCACATAACTCAGGCATCACTCTTTATTTATCCAGCTGAGCCCTGCTATTTATCCTGCCAAGGTTATAGCAACACACTGCTTGCGCGCTCCCAGACACAACGCACTTGTAAATCACCAGAGCTAGGCTGATGGTTATGCTGCTCCGACTCCCAACGAAACGTATGAGTACCATTGGTTTCAGTTTCTAAATGCACCACAGCACTAGCCCAGTACATGCGTTTTAACAGATTTTCAAACTGCTGCATCCATACCGACCACTCATACTCTATGGAACGGTAACTGCTACCAAAATGAATAACCTGCGATTGCGGCACTAGACTTGCAAAACCAGCACAACTAAAAAGATCGCGATGAAACAACTCCCAACCATCGCTTGCGGGCAGTTCTTGGATTGCTTGTAAATTCGTCATACTGCGCTTGCGCTGCTCATCAGCATCTGCCAATGACCAATCGCGGATACAGCCATACACAATAGATTCTGACTCCACGAACACCTCCTCGTCATCTGAGGCTGCGTTCTATCATGCTGGGCAGCGAAAACCAATCAGATCGAAGAAAACTTACTGTTTAACGAGCTTTTTGTGCAGATGTGCACAGTCTATCGGCCTGTGCATCAAGGCAATAGACAGCCGTGTCGCACGGCATTAAAGCCGCGCAGGCAAGTGAATCTCCACTCGTAAACCACCCAGCGGGCTGTCGAGCAGTTGCAAAGTACCGCCGAGCGTCTCCACAATATCGCGCACAATACCTAAACCTAGGCCATGCCCAGCGCTTTGTTCATCAAGACGTGAGCCACGTTGTTGCACCTGTTGACGCTGACTTTCTTCAATACCTGGGCCATCATCATCCACCCGCACGCAGTAGTCGCCATCGAGTTGCTCAATAGTCAGCTCAACCCGACTGTCAGCCCACTTACAGGCGTTATCCAACAGATTCCCCAGCATTTCTAAAATATCGTCGCGCTCATAAGGTAAGCGTAAGTGTGCCGCCGCTTGCCAGGTTAAGGTCAACACCTCACCATGCAGACGATTCATCAATTGAAACAATCCTGCAAGCTCTTGCCCGCATTCAAAAAAAGCCCCCGGCAATGCCTCTCCAGATAAGCGAGCGCGAATCAACTCACGCTGGATTCGTTGTTCAATCTGCTGCAGCTGCTCTTTCATCAATGCGGATAACTCAGGGTATTTTTGCAGTTCTTCGCGATGTAGCACACTCATTAATACGGCCAATGGTGTCTTCAACGCATGGCCTAAATTACCCAAGCCCTTGCGTGAACGCTGCAACGTCTCTTCCGTGTGCACTAACAAACGATTGACCTGCTGCACTAAGGGTTGCAGCTCAACCGGTGCATCCTGCTCCAACTGGCTGCGCTGTCCCAACTGCAGTTGCTCGATTTGCACCCGCGCTTGCTCCAGAGGTTGCAAAGCACGTCGCACTAAGCGCCATTGCAGCAGCAAGGTCAGCAGCAAAGCCAATAGACCTAAGCCGCCGCCGATGATCTGCGCCTGCTGAAAACTGATTAAAACCGGACTGTAATCATGCGCAACCGTGACTTTAATGTCGGTTTTATAACGCCGATATTGCCCTTGATAAATCAGTAACTGTTGTTGCTCTGGCCCAGGCTTTAGCTGCTCAGAAAACCCCATTGCTTGAACTTCTGGCAGCTCAAAATCCCACAACGAGCGTGAGCGCCAGCGCTGCTGATTGAACTCAATAATAAAATAGTGCCCAGAGAAAGGTTTTAAGAACACCGCATCATGATGACGGCTATTTAACTCAATCCCATCAGGCCCTTTAATTAACGCGGCCACCAAGCTTTCGGCTTGGGTTTGTAAATTGTCCTGCATGTGCTGACGCAAACCTCGCTCAACAATCCACAGCCCTGCTTGCGCCAGCACTAACCCAACGGCAACTAGCAGCATCGCTAAACGCAAGGTTAGCTGGCGCTGGATTGAGTGTTTCACGGCTGCACCCCAGTACCGGTAAAGCGGTAGCCTTGGCCGCGGTGCGTTTCAATGGCCGTGCGGCCTAATTTACGTCGCAAGTGATTGACATGCACCTCTAGCACATTGGAATCACGCTCTGTTTCACCATCATATAAATGTTCAGCCAAATGACTTTTTGACAAAATCTGTCCTTGATGCAGCATAAAATAACGCAACAAACGAAACTCTGCGCCGGTCAGCTCAATCGCTTGGCCTTGGCTATGCACGATTTGCCGTGCTTCATCTAAACGCAACCCGGCCGCCTGTAAATGATTTTGGTTAGCAAAACCATGGCTACGGCGTAACAAAGCTTGCACTCTTAAATACAATTCTTCTTGATGAAAAGGCTTGGTTAGATAATCATCTGCGCCCGCTTTCAAACCATCAATGCGCTCACTCCAGGTGCTGCGTGCGGTCAAAATCAACACCGGCGTACTGATTGCCGCGGCACGCCACTGCATCAACACTTCGAGCCCAGAAAGCCCAGGTAAACCTAAATCCAGAATAATTAAATCATAAGGTTCAACGGCGCCTTGATAAGCGGCATCGCGTCCGTCGGCCAACCAATCAACGGCGTAACCCAATTGCTGCAGCCCTGCGCATAACTCATCGGCCAAAGCAACATTGTCTTCAACCAGCAATAAGCGCATCAGTCATCCTCTTCGTCTTCTAACAGTTCGCCGCTACTGGCATCAAACTTCAGCTCACGTACTTGGCCTTGAACAGTCAGCAACTCCACTTCATAGATATAGCGGCCGTGTTTTTCTTCAAGCTCCAGCTCCAATAAGCGTGCTTTAGGATGTCGTTCCAAAGCACGCTCAATGAATGTTTGCGAAGACAGCACTTTACCCTCTTGGCGCAGCTTTAAGGCCTGATCTTGGCTTAAGTCGTGCGCCGACACCTGACTGAAGGCGCTCAGCCACAATGCCATTAGGCAAGCATATCGAAAGCGTTTAAACATCAGTCATCCTGTTGATTTTTCAGCACTTCGGCAGTTTTTGCATCCAATTCAATCTCCCACTTTTGACCTTTGGCATCGCGTAGATCAACCTGGTAGATGTAGCGACCGTAAGACTCTTCCAGTTCAGTGTCCAGTATGCTTGCGTTTGGATGTTGCGCCAAAGCGGCTTCATTGAGTTTATCGAAAGATAAAATCGCTCCAGAGGTGCTCAGTTCAACAATTTTTGCTGGGCTGACATCTTTGGCTTGAGCAACGCTTGCGCCCATTACTAATGCCGCTGAGATACAGATTGCAGTTAAGGTTTTCATAGGTATGGCCTCGTTTTAAAGTGCTTCAACACAAAGTGTTTTGTGCTGACACGGCATAAGCTACACCCTTTAACTTAACTGAAACTTAAAAAACAACTATTCTTCAATAGTAATCAACACTCAAGCGGCGCACTGAGCGCCAGCATTCCTGCTAAACTGCGGCCATTGTGATTAATTAACACGGACACCTTTGTGGAAATATTTAAAGAATTCACCTTCGAGTCAGCGCACCGTTTACCTCATGTGCCCCAAGGGCATAAATGCGGGCGCTTGCACGGCCATTCATTTCGCGTCGCGCTTTACCTAAAAGGCCCGGTCGATCCACACACTGGCTGGATTCGTGACTTTAGTGAAATCAAAGCGCTATTTAAACCCACTTACGAGCGTTTGGATCACAACTATCTCAATGATATTCCAGGCCTAGAAAATCCCACCAGTGAAAACTTAGCGCGTTGGATCTGGTACGCAATGAAACCACTCATCCCTGAACTTTCGCGGGTACGTGTGCATGAAACCTGCACCTGTGGCTGTGAATACAGCGGCGAGTAAGTCTTCAGTATCAACGTCTAAGCCATCCTGGCTTGGGCGCTTACTGCGTGTATTCTTATTACTGCTATTACTCCTGATTGCAGCAGCCATGGCGCTGCCGTACGCACTGCCTTGGCTACTGCAAAAACAAGGGATTGATTTCCATTGGCAAAATCCACAGTGGCAATACCATGGTTTTAGCGCGTCACACATTCGACTCAATCTATCCAGCGACCCTGCGCAGCGGCAATATCTGCACATTGACCAGCTGAGAGTTGACTGGGCCTGGCAAGCGTTACCCATCCGAGGTTTACGCATTGCGCGCTTAGAAGCGGCTTGGCCGATCGCAGGCCACGAAAATACCGCAGGGCAGCCAAGCCCGGCCTTATCGGCTGACCTGCTGAAATGGCTTCCACAATATATTGACCTGCAAGACATTGACGCCAAACTGATTGGTCTCGGTCATCTGCAAGGCACTCTCAAACTGCAAGCCAATGCGCAAGGTAAGCTGTGGCAACCCAGTTTTATTGATAGCCAACTGACTTTAAAAGACCTAGACAGCTCTTGGTTAGACAGTATTCCCGCTGAGTTGCAACCGACCCAGCTCAGTGCGCAAATCACCACCCATCCAGATCATCAAGATACTGCAGACGGCCAACAGTTGCTCACCCTTGACCTGCACAGCCAAGGCCCAGCACGCTTGCAACTCAATGGCCTTTTACACTTACAACAAACACCCGTCTGGCAAGGCAGGCTCAGCAACGCGCAGCTTTATCTGGAGCTAGATGCCTTACAGCAACCTTCCTTTAGTACTCAGCAACTGCGAGCACAACTGTACTTTTCTGGGCATGCTGACAGTGAGCGTTTCAGTGTTAAAACCGAGCAACACTCCAACCTGAGCACGCAAAAAATACGTTTAGCGGAGATTGGCACTGCCGAACAAATAAGCCTGCAACTGGCCGGTTTAAGTCTGCAAGGCCAAAGCCTAGCGCCTTACAACATTGAAGTGGACAGTCCCATCACGGCACAGATCAAACAACTCAACATAGAGCAATTGCATCCACAAAATTGGGATTTCAAGGGCAGCTTGAGCGGGCAACTGCCACGGCTTAACCTGAGCGGCAATCTTAGCGGGCAACAAGGACTGAGCCTCGACAGCCGCATTGATGTTCTCGACAACGCTATCCAAGGCCGCGCCACGTTAAAAGAGATTTTCTTTAAAGCCGGCAATCCCTTAGAGAAAACCTTCAAAGATTGGCCCGAACTGGTGTTATTCAGCAGTGGCCGTTTGCACAGTCAAATCGACTTTACTTTGCCCGCGCAAAAACCACTCAAACTCAGTATTAACGGCAGCGCCAGCGGGCTCAATGGCATTGTCAATCGCAGCACATTGAAAAATTTAGACCTAGAGTTTAACGGCCAACTATCGGGACAATCCCTCAAACTGGGCATCGCCAACTTGACCATCGAACAACTGGATCCGGGGATTCCAATCGGGCCGATTGAGCTGCAAGACGCCCACTATCAAGCCAATCTCGATAACCCTTTACAAGGTGTAGCCAACTGGCAAAGCCTACAAGCCCATTTACTCAAGGGTAAAGTATGGCTCGATGCCCAGCAGTTTGATCTCAAACGCCCACAGACCTTGCCATTACAGGTGCGCGGTCTGGAACTGCAAGAGTTCCTCAAGGTCTATCCCGCAGAAGGTTTAGCCGGCACCGGCACCATTGACGGCCTGCTACCCATTCATGTCGAAAACGATAAGTTTTATATTGAAGCGGGCCAATTACAGGCCAGACAACCGGGCGTTTTACAGTTTCAGTCGGATAAGATTCACGCGCTAGGGCAAAGCAATCCCGCCATGCGCTTGGTTGCCGATGCTTTGGAGGATTTTCACTTTAACCTGCTCAGCAGCGCGTTAAGTTACGATCAATCAGGTAAGCTGTTGCTCAATGTTCGGTTAGAGGGACGCAATCCAGATGTTGAAAAAGGCCGCCCTATCCACTTAAACGTGAATTTAGAAGAAGACATTCCCGCACTCTTGGCCAGTATTCAGCTGAGCGGTCAAGTCAGCGAAATTATCCAAAAGCGTGTTCGAGAGCGCCTTGAGAAACGTTAATACAGGAGGTTTCTATGCGTAGCAGTCTAGTTTCAAGTATTTTTGCACTGGCTTTATTCAGTAGCGCCTGCACGCCCACTGTGCAACTGGCAATGCCCAATGAGCCGATCAACATCAATCTGAACGTCAAAATTGAACACGAAATCTATATCAAGGTTGATAAAGAGCTTGATAACCTTTTCGACGAATCCAGCGGTTTATTCTAAGGAGCGCAGCATGACTTTTCGTAAACTTTTAATGCCTTTATTACTGGCCAGCAGCCTCTTCAGCAGCACGGTATTCGCTATGGATTTAAACGATGCCATGAGTCATCTTGGCCCTGCTAAAGCAGCGGGTTTACTGGGCGAGCAACCTAACGGTTATTTAGGTGTGGTGAAAGCGCAAGGCAACGCGGCTGAAATCGCTCGCCTGATCAATGAGGCCCGTCGCGCGGAATATCAGCGCTTAGCCAAAAATAACAACATTCAGTTGGCTGATGTAGAAACCATGGCGGGTAAAAAAGCATTGGAGAAAACCCCTGCTGGTCAATACATCCAACTCAATGGCAAATGGCTAACAAAATAGCCCATAGCCTTTAGGCCAAGACTATTTATTGGCAATAACCTTTCGCAATTCAAATGCTTAGGGTATAGTTTGCATCGTTTTCAAATATCACATGAAAACATCGTCGGGGCGTAGCGCAGCCTGGTAGCGCACTTGCATGGGGTGCAAGGGGTCGAGTGTTCGAATCACTCCGTCCCGACCAAACACAACAATTAAGCCGTTGATTTCATTGAAGATTTCAGCGGCTTTTTTGTGTCTGGCTATTAAGTGTCGGCAAACTGTCGAAACTGGCTAAAGGGTTTAGCGTTAAAGCTTCGGTTAAATGATCAGGTGCAAGGTGTGCGTAGCGCATAGTCATTACAATAGTTGAATGACCCAAAATCTTTTGCAAAGTCAGAATATTACCGCCCTGCTGTACAAAGTGGCTGGCAAAAGTATGGCGTAAAATATGGGTAGCTTGCCCCTGTGGAAGCGTGAACGTACAACGCGCAAGAACTCTACGAAAGCTAGACATAGAAGAAGTAAAGCCGCCAAATGTAAGCCAATGAGATTTAATCATGCTCACGAGTTCAGGCGAAACAGGAACAGAACGCACCTTACCCGACTTTGTACCCTCAAAAACAACCTTTTCATCATGGAGGTTTTTAGATTGCAAGTTTTCAGCTTCAGACCACCTGCAACCCGTTGAAAGACAAATCAACGTAATTGGGTAAACGTGAGGATTGCCAGAACTCTGCAAAAGCTCAAGCAGCTCATTGATTTGACCAGGTGAAAGAAAAGACAAACTTTTTTCTTGAAACTTTAAAGGTTTAAGAAGCTTTAGCGGATTCTCATAATCAATCACGGTCAAACTGAAAAGCTCGTTATAAACTGCACGCAAAAAACACAAATCATTGTTTACTGTACGAATTGCAATACCTGATGAAATCCTAGAAGCTCGATAACGGGCAAAGTCTATTGCAGTTAAATTTTTAGCAACTGGATCACCTAAAGCAGCTGTCATAGCTATAAGCCTTGATTTTCGCTTAGTAGCATCACGCAAGTTTTGCCCGTGCATATCAAACCAGACACTTACAAGCTCAGATAAATGGCGCTTATCACGTTTTGAGTTGCTATCTAATAAAAGCTGTTCAAAATTAGCGCGGCAGTGTGCTTCAAAACGTAAAGCTTCGCCTTTGGTCTTTAATGTTTTTCGAAAACGTTTACCCTTGACAGGCTCAACATCCACACGCCAACGGCCATCGGGCAGTTTTACAATAGCCATTAAACAGCAACGCCCCATCGAACAGTTCGTTCGGTTAGCTTATCGCGTATCCAGTTATATACGTCTTTTTCAGTTAGCCCTTTATTTTCAAAATGTTCTTTGATTACTGGCCAACATTCCCATTCCTGGAGACGCTGAAAAGCCTTTTTTGCGCCAACTTTCTCCCTGGCTAAAAGTGAAATCATATTGCCCATGAAAAGCTCAACGTTCTTACCACTAAAGCCGCTAGCAGTCTTGTAATAGCGCTTGTACTCGGTTTCATCAATCAATGAATCAACGCCAGTCTGCACGTGTGGATCAGCTGCAAACAGTGACCAAGCAGCATCATAGACGCCTTTTTGCTCTAGTAATTTGAATGAATCGAATCCGTAGCTCCATAGGCCATCCAAGTGCGGTGCAAATTCAGCAAATGACGTGGTATTAATAAATTCACCAGTATCAAGATTGACTGAACCTTCAGCGAATTGCTGTACAACTGAATGATGAAAGCGTAATTCAATGCGCCAAACCGATTGCTCAGGATCATACATTGGCGTATCAAAATCACTATAAGCCTGTGACCAGAGCGACCGCCAAAAATCCAGCTTATCGGTTGCACGTGCTTGCTTGGTTTTGTCATAAATTGCCAACTGGACACCACCAGCAGAGCCAAACATATAAGTCTCACCGTTGCCGTAAACGCTAGCCGTAGCTGCAAAATCAAAGCTATTGATTCCTGAAATATCACGGACACGTTTAGACCTGCATTGCATACGAGCGACAGTATCAGCCGGAGGCGTCCAGCCCTGTACATCAAGAGCAATATGTATCGCGCACTGGTTTTGCGTGAAGTCATCAAGGACAAGCGCGGCAAGGCTATCCAAGAGGGTTTGAAGGTGTTCAGGCGTATAGTTCTCAATGGTATGCGGTGAAACTTCAATTTTCAGGTGAGGGCCGTGGTCGGTTTCCTTTACGTTGAAGTTTTTGATTAGAAGAATTATTCCTAGATCTGCATTTTGCAAACGGAATTGGTAACCAGAGTCGCGACCAATACGGCCAGCATGCCAATGGTGTTTACCCAGCTCAACCATGCCAGAAGTCTCAAACAGTTCTAGCACTGCTGGTTTAATGCGGCCACGGTACAGTTGTCGAACCGTATCGACTGCACAACGTAATAAACGAATACCAGAAAGGTCAGTAATTCGTGCTGTTTTTTGATTTACAAAAATTCGACCATCTTGAGACTCAAGACCATCATTATTTATTCTGTGCTGGTGAATTGCTTTTGACATATAGACACCTTATGACTGTTATTGACCGTTAAACTGGTCTTTTCAATGACGTGTTACAGGGACGTCAGCGCCGCTCAAGTTTTGCCGGTTTTCGGCTGCGCACGCTGGCCGAAAACCGGCAAAACTTATCGCTGGCGTTGCTTATCCAGGTAAAACTTTATTTAGTTCACAGGAAACGAACGTGAGCTAGGCTCGTGCGGTATAACCGTTACTCGTGTTGTGTTGGGTTGTTCAGCTGTTGCGTATTGCGTTACTGGCTGGCGTTGATGCTCAGGCTGGAAAACTGCAGTAACAGCCCCGCTTCCAGACCAAGGTGTTATTCGTTCACCGTCAATATCACAATAAATATCTATACCACCTTCAAAAAAACTACATTGCGACATTTCAACATAGCGATAACGCGAGCCATTGACCAAAGCAACCCGCTCATTTAACTCGACATGCTCAACTCCGAGCATTTGAGATGCTGTTGCGGAGCGTTTGGATGGAGCGCGAACATAACCAGCAACCCGCCAAAGCGTTGATTGTGGAGGCTCTGAAGGTTTTGAAACAACATTCTTATAAACAGATTGAGTAGCCCTTGCTGCTGGTGCTTGTTGCTTCTGTGGCTGTAATGGTGATGGTTCAACCGACTCAATAGTTTTAGGCGTAAAGAAGCTTTTAATACCCATAACGCCAACAATGCCACCTATGAGACTTATGACAATTAATCCCCAAAGCCCCCAGCTTTTTAGAATGCTTGAGCGGCTATCGGCTTTTGATTCATCACCCACGTTACCCGTTTGTGATTGCGTTGCAGATGAGTAATAGACGTAAACTTCTTTTTTAAATCGGCCTGTTGCTTGACGCAGTAAGGCGGACTTAGGAGGCCGTACACCTGTAACAGCACCGTTATAAATGCTTACTACATAAAACTTTTTACTCTTTTTAGATACGCGATAGGTTGACTCGACAAGTACGCGCACCCAATTGGCAATTTGTGATAAATCTTGAGTTACCAGGACAATGCGCATTGAGCGGTTTTCCTTATCGACTCGATGACGGTGCTCAGCCAAAAGTGCCTTGTCTTCAGTGCTAGC
>JAAXZZ010000238.1 GCA_012719655.1 Gammaproteobacteria bacterium
CTGTATCCCCTGTTAAGCGTTATTACGCACGACTTCACCGGCATGGCACATTAAGCATGCTGCGACGATGTCATCATCTAAATTGAGTTTGAACTGGGCGTCTTCGGCAATTACCAGTTTTAAGAAATCCAGCACATTGCGGGCATACAAAGCAGAGGCATCGGCGGGCATCAGCGCTGCTAAGTTAGTATGGCCAACGATTGTCACGCCGTTATGGTTAACCACTTGATCAGCCACAGTCAGCGGACAGTTACCGCCTTGCGCCGCAGCTAAATCAATCACCACAGAACCCGGTTTCATTGCTTCAACAGTTGCGGCCTGCAACAGTACTGGCGCTTTACGGCCTGGAATTAACGCAGTAGTAATGACAATATCAGCCTGCTTAGCACGCTCATGCACAGCCTGGGCTTGACGCTCCATCCATGATGCGGGCATTGGCCGCGCATAACCACCGACACCTTCTGCACACTCGCGCTCTTCATCGGTAATAAAAGGTACATCAACAAATTTTGCACCTAAGGATTCGATTTGCTCTTTTACCGCAGGACGTACGTCAGATGCTTCAATCACGGCACCAAGCCGCTTAGCTGTAGCAATTGCCTGTAGGCCAGCAACGCCTGCACCTAAAATCAATATGCGTGCTGCCTTAACTGTACCAGCTGCAGTCATCAACATTGGCATAAAGCGTGGGTAGTGGTTCGCTGCCAGCAATACTGCTTTGTAACCGGCAATATTGGCCTGCGAAGACAACACATCAAGGCTTTGTGCACGCGAAGTGCGCGGCGCCGCTTCCAAAGCAAAGGCCGTCACTTGACGCGCATTCAGAGCGGCAATAGTGGCATTGCAAAAGGGGTTTAGCATGCCGACAACAACGGCTTGCGGTTTAATATGCTCAAGTTCAGCAGCGCTAGGAGCAACCACTTTTAGAACGATATCTGCAGCCAATGCAGCTTCTTGGTTAGCAAGTTTTGCACCTGCAGCAACGTAAGCTTCGTCAGCAACGCTAGCTGAAAGACCGGCTCCTGCGGCAACCGTGACGCTATGGCCTTGGCTGATCAATTTTTTTATCGTTTCAGGGGTTGCGGCTACTCGCGTTTCGCCTGCCTGTGTTTCTTTAGGAACACCAATGTGCACTGCAAATCTCCTGCAATTTTATAAATGATAGGCGACACACTACGAATGGCATGTCGCTATAAGCGCCTCAAAGCCAGCAAACGGTTGAACACTATGGAGTGCATCAATGGATGGGCGTGACGTAATCAAGCATCATTTGCTCAGTCCTAAGGATGCGGCAGCAAGCTGCATATTGCAACACAGGAATACCAAAATATTCATACTGTGACTTTTTTATAGCAAAGAGTCTTAATCCGTTCATTCTAAACACAAAATCTTATAAATTAAAACTAAAGATCTATTGCGCAATAAATATCAGGCTGGGCTTGTCTGTTTCTCTTAGCCTGACTGCTTTTGTTTTTATGGGCGCAGACAAATGATTGAGAAAAAACTAATGGCAGTCTATTACAAACAAAAAACCACCCGAAGGTGGTTTTAAAATAACAATCAGCACTGAGCTTCCTGAGCGAAGCTAAACCCTATCCAGGATGACCATCAACTCTCGCCTGCCATAGCATCGGCGCGTAATTCCAGACATACATAGCAAAACTTAAGCCCCAACAAATTGCCGCAATCCATAAACCAGGCATATAAGCCCAATCAACTAAAAGCACACGCGATACAGCACCCAAGTTAAAGAGAATAAACGCTAGAGTCATCACTTTTGGCGGAGTCAGTTGTCGACCTGTATGACCTAAAGTCACTCGGGCAATCATGCCTAAAATCAAACCACCCATAGCGCCAACAGTTAAGGCATGCACAGCAATGCTGATATTGGCTAGTAGTGAAAAGTGCCATAACGCCATGGCTAAACAAGCAATAGCAATCCAAGCGTGCGCTAAATGCAACGACCACAACAAGGGTACGCGCCAAATACCGGCGTCATACCAGCGCAGATTGCGTATTAAGTGACCAATACCTAAAGCCGCAAAAGCACTTCCTATGATGATGTTTGTTTGCAGCGCCCAACCCAGCATCGCTGTGATTGACACGACAATAGTGCCTATTAGCAAAGCCCAATCCAGTTTTGGCCAAGGTGTCACACCTTCTTTACGCAATAGGCCGCGCTGGGTAAAGAAAGGAATGACACGGCCACCGATCATACTCATCAGTGCGGCAACAAACCAAACTCCGCCCACCGTCGCTTGCCGCTGCAATACATCGTTAGCTGTAGCCACACCATACAAGGTCACACCATTGGCGATAGCCAGCAAGACTAGCACCAGCACTAGAGGGTAATTGCGCACCTGGCGCACCGGCCACACACTGCGCGCCATCTGCGCTGCAACCAGCGGCAAAAACAAACCATCCAGAACGATTACGCACCATACCGGCGCGCCCACCAACCAAGCCAAGCGCGAAGCAACCCAAAGCGCGGTAAGCAGCATTAATGGTTTACCTGATAAACCAGGAAAGCCTGTCCATGTTTGCACAGCCGTTAACAAGAAACCTGCAATGATTGCTGCAGCAAAGCCAAATAACAATTCATGGCGATGCCATGCCAGCCATCCTCCGGTAGGTTGCCAATGTGCAAACCAGCCGTTTAAAGCTATGACCCACAAAGGAATGGCCAGCATCGCTAAAATACTGCCGAGCAAGAAAAAAGGCCGAAAGCCTAGACGAAAAAAAGGCGTAATGGCGAGCGCCTCGCGCCGATCAATGACATTCACAGTTATTCTCCCAAGCCTTGCCGTATCACCCCTGTGTACGGCAATAGCCTACGTTGGTGCTATGACTAACAGCATAGCGCCTTTAGCTGAGACTATTGCTAGATCAGGATCAAGAAGAATGATAACCAACACGCACAGTATGGCTAAGAATAAGCTGCAGGCATAAAAAAACCGCCGAGCAGCCTAGCGGCCTCGGCGGTTTTATTAATAGCCTAAACTATTAATTCAAGCCATTAATGTAGCTTGATAATGCTTTAATGTCTTTATTACTCAGTTTCGTCGCAATCGAACGCATGATCATAGCATCACCGTCATTAGTGCGGTTGCCTTCACGGAAGTCAGTTAACTGTTTAGCAATATAATCAGCATGCTGACCATTTAGTTTTGGATACACAGCTAAATCAAGACCCTCACCATTAGGTGAGTGGCAACCTGTACAGGCTGGCACACCATCAACAAGCTTGCCACCTCGATAAAGCGCTTCACCATGCTCAACAAGCGCTGGATCTGCAGCACCAATCGTACCTTTTTGGCTGGCATACCAAGCAGCAATGTCGGCTAAATCTTGCTCAGTCATGGCGTCCAGCATACCTGTCATTTCCACAACCGGACGTGCACCAGACTTAATGTCATGCATTTGCTTAAGTAAATAACGCTCACCTTGACCTGCTAGCTTTGGAAAGTTTGGCACCATGCTATTGCCATCAGCATTGTGACAGGCAGAACACATAGCAATTTTACCTTGACCTGCTACAGCATCTCCTGCGGCATGGGCTAAACCACTGATGCCCAAGGTCAATAACAGACTTACAAATAGTTTGTTCATCAGCTCTTCCAACTACGGCTAAAAATTATTTTCCGGACCGGCCTAGTCTTCATATTGATCTGGCTGATCTCGGCGCTTATAAATTATGCAAACATTACCATAATCTGCCGCACAGACAACCTTTTACAGATAGATCTACGGCAATGCGCACATACAATCCTAGGCATTATATACTGCTCAGAGTAAAACGGAAACGACACCTCTTGCCGCACCTTACACTTGGATAATTTATGCAGCCTAAAAACCCCATTATCGGCTTGTGCCAACAAGCCAGCTTTCTTACCAGCGCGGCTCGTGTTGAGCAGTGTCCTGTAGATGAAGGCTACGAAGTCGCCTTTGCCGGCCGCTCCAATGCGGGCAAATCCAGCGCACTTAACACTTTAACCCGCGCCAGCTTAGCGCGCACGTCGAAAACACCGGGCCGCACCCAACTGTTAAACT
The DNA here is from genome assembly GCA_012719655.1 of Gammaproteobacteria bacterium. GTDB lineage: Bacteria > Pseudomonadota > Gammaproteobacteria > Pseudomonadales > Pseudomonadaceae > Denitrificimonas. The sequence continues at coordinate 4,051 of JAAXZZ010000238.1, forward strand.
TTTTCGCCCTTGACGAAGATCGACGTTTGGTTGACTTGCCAGGCTATGGCTACGCCAAAGTACCGATCCCCCTCAAACTACACTGGCAACAGCACTTAGAAGCCTACCTTGGCAGCCGCAACAGCCTGATGGGTTTGGTACTGCTGATGGATATTCGTCATCCACTGACACCCTTTGATTGTTTAATGTTAGATTGGGCCGCTAGCATTAACATGCCAATGCATATCTTACTCACGAAAGCTGATAAGTTGACTTTTGGTGCCGGTAAAGCAGCACTACTAAAAACACAAAGAGATATTCAGCAAAAATGGGGTGACACCGCTAGCATTCAACTGTTTTCATCAACCAAACGCATTGGTATAGAGCAAGCACAGTATGTATTGGCGCAATGGTTGCATCTGATTGAGCCTGAAGATGCAGGCGCACTTGATAACAGCGATAACACTCTACAAGACTAATCAGCAAGTCAGTGCCGCGACGCATGACAATACTGCAGCGCGGCATTGTCATTTATGACACCTTTAAAAGCTGCGTCCTAAATTCAGATACAGCGCATTTTCATCGTCATCATTGACACCGTAACTTAAATTAAGCGGGCCTAATGGCGTATCGACTGCGACAAAGACGCTCATGGCGTTGATGTAACCACTGTCTAACTCGTTGATCTGATTCCAAACCCGGCCACGCTCTAAGGAAACACCGGCATACACCGGCAAGCCTAGTGAGAATGCCCGCACCGGTGTTAAGCGCCGGTAGTAAATTAAACGTCCGACACTTATATTTTGACCTGCTAAAGCATTCTCACGATAGCCTGATAACTTTTGTGCACCACCAATTTGATAGCTTGAAGTCACCAACTCTTGAGCATCTAAGGTGCGCGCATAGCGTCCACCAATAATCCAAGTATTTGCGCCCCAATTAAACGGCTTATTGAGCTCGATTAGCCACTGTCGATAACGCTCGTCGTAGCCGAGTTCCGTAGCATGCTGCAGCGCTGCAGCGCGCAACTCTTCGCCACGTGTCGGGAAATTCACATTATCGAGGCTGTCGAATGCGTATTGCAGGCTGTAATAACCTTCTTTAAAACTAAAATCAGGCAGATCAGGCTCACCAATACGCACATCCGCGCTCCCCCAACC